>DASSXC010000227.1:0-13866 GCA_035704205.1 Solirubrobacterales bacterium
CGGCTCGACCGCGAGCTGGAGCGAGGAGTTGATCGCCGCGGCGAAGGTGACCGCGGCGGCGCCGAGCAGCGCCAGCACCGGGATCTCGAGCAGGACGGTGGGCATCAGCGCGGCGAGCAGGGCGAGGACGCCGAAGCCGAGGGCGGCGCCGGCGATCAGGCGGGCGTCGGTGCGGCCGTGGGCGCCGATGAGCAGGGCGCCGATGACCGAGCCGACCCCCATCGCGGCGACCAGGCCGGCGTAGGTGGAGGCGCCGCCGTCGAAGCTGAAGCGGGCGAGCAGCGGCAGGACGACCTGGAAGTTGAGGCCGAAGGTCCCGACCAGGCCCATCAGCGCCAGCGGCACGGCCAGCGCCGGGGTGCGGCGGACGTAGCGCAGGCCGGCGCGCACGGCGCCGCGCTGGCGGACCGCACCCGGCGGCTCGCGCAGCTCGGCGGGGTCCATCCGCCAGAGGGCGAGGACCATCGCGGCGAAGGTGAAGACGTTGAGGGCAAAGCAGGGACCGACCCCGGCGACGGCGATCACGAGCGCCGCCAAACCCGGGCCGAAGAGCCGCGAGGCGTGGATCAGGACGCTGTTGAGGCTGACCGCGTTGACCAGCCGTTCGGGGCCGACCATCTCGATCGCGAAGGCCTGCCGGGTCGGGTTGTCGACCGCGTTGACCGTGCCCCGGATGAAGACCAGGGCCAGCACCATCCAGGGCTCGACCGTGCCGGCGCTGACGATCGCGAAGAGGGCGAGCGCCGGCAGGGCCATCAGCGCCTGGGTGACCATCAGCAGGCGCCGCTTGGAGAAGCGGTCGGCGAGCACGCCGCCCCAGGCGCCGAAGAGGAGGATCGGCAGGAACTGCAGCGCCGTGGTCATGCCGACGGCGACGCCGCTGCCGGTCAGCGAGAGCATCAGCCAGACCTCGGCGACCATCTGCATCCAGTTGCCCGAGACGGAGACGATCTGCCCGCTGAAGTAGCGCCGGTAGTTGGGGACGGAGAGCGAGTCGAAGCTGCGCCGTACCGCGGCGCTCACCGCCGTCCCTCTTCCAGGATCCCCTCGAGGATCTCGGCGGCGCGGTCGAGGGTCGCCAGGTCGTCCGCCGGCAGCTCGCGCATGCGCCGCGCCAGGTAGGCGTTCTTGCGGCCGCGCAGGCGCCGCAGCCGGTCGCGGCCCGCCGCGGTGATGCTGACCAGGGCGCTGCGGCCGTCGCTGGGATCGGGTGCCCGCTCGACCAGGCCGGCCTCGCTGAGCACACCCAACGTCCGCGTCGCCGTCGGCCGCTTTACCCGCTCGATCTCGGCCAGCTCGCTGGGGGTGAGCGGACCGTGCCGCTCAACCGTCGCCAGCGCCGCCGCGCAGGTCGGCGTCAACTCCCCCACCGCCCCGGCTGCCTCCTGCCGCAACCGCCGCGCCGTCCGCACCACCGCCATCCGCAGCCTCGCCGCGGAGTCGGTGAGCGTCGTGTCGGTTGCCGGCAAAGTCATTAGCCTTGGTAATTAGTCTAGCAAACTACTTTCCGTCGCTCGAGACAGCCCTCAACCAGACCCTCGAGGGCTTCCCCAAAAGCCCCTGGGCCATATCTGCGGACGAGGTCCGCGCCCTGAGCCCGCGGAGCGCCGGGCCTGCTCCGAAGGCACGACATCATCAGCTCGGACATCTCCGCGACGCTCGCCTCGAACCAGCGAGAGGGCCGGTTGTTGCGCCAGACCCCGGCCGGCATCGTGCGCATCTCCCCTGAGCTCAAAACGTGCAGAAAATGCTCGCGATGCTCCGCCGCGCCGACGTGCCGGTGCATGATCACGGGGATGCCGGCGGCGGCGGCCTCGAGCGCGGGCAGGCCAAACGTCTCGGAACGAGAGCAGAGCACGCAGCAGTCGCTTTCGCGGTAGAGCCGCTGCATGGCGGCATGCTCGACGGAGTCCGCCGCAAGCGCTATCGAGGGCCGGTGCGGCGGCGAGACATGGCGGGCGATCATCTCCCTGATCGTCGCCGCTTCCGGCGCCTTGGAACCGGTGAGAATCGTCAGCGACGCGGCTGGATATCGATCGCGCACCTTCGCGTAGGCTCGCAGCAGGATGTCCGTTCCCTTCACCCGCGGACTGCCCGTGGCGACGTGCAGGAACGCGTAATCGGAGCCGGCCTTCCGCCTGTCGGGTTGCTCCCCGGTGGGGGGCAGGACCAGAGGAGGCGGGATGACCTCGACGTGCGCACGGTGGAGACCCGCGGCGCGGATCCGGCGAGCCGAAAGCTCCGAGTCAACCCAAAACGTCCCGAACAACTCGTCGAGCTGATCGATCTGCGCCGGGTGAAGCAGAGTGGTGTCGAAGGGCACCACGAGAACGTTTCCAGCTCTATCCCGGGTGACCCCTCGCGCGAAAGCAGCCGAATCGAAGGCGGCGTAGCGGTCCTGGCGCCAACCGTGGCAAATCGCAAGGTCAGCGACCACCTCGGGTGGAGCCGGTCCCCTCCACTCGTCGTGAAGTTGAAGCTCGTAGTTTTCTCCCAGCGCCTCCGCCAGGGCCCGCGCATAGACTCCCATCCCGCCACTGCCCTGGGTATTGGTGGTAAGGCTGATCCTGGGACTTGCCCCTCGACCCCTCACTCCCCGGTGAGACCCAGCACCGATTTGGCGTGCTCTATCACCCGACGCATCACCTCCGGCTCGCTGGCTCGATAGTTGTCGATGAACTCGTCATCGGTCAACAACACGCGCCTGGTGCTCTCCTCATTGCGCTCGAATGGCAGGAAATCACTGACGTAGGCCGCAAAGGTCAACATGTAGGTCAAATCCTCTTTGCGGCTTCCGTAGTAGTCGGACTCGATCACCTCGACCAGCTTCGGCTCCGCCAACCGTATCGACGCCTCTTCCAGCACCTCTCGGCGTACGGCATCCTCGAGCACGGTCTCCCGTTCGCGGACATGGCCACCGGGAATGTCCACTCCACGGTCACGCAACTCCACACACACGATCCGGCCATCCTCGGCAAAGGGGACCGCGGCGACACTCGTCACGCTGGCGGCCGGCGGCAAAACGGAGTTGCCGAGATAGCGGAAGTTGACCTTCTTCCCCTTGATCGGATCGGTCCTCCTGCGATCGCCGCCAAGATCTAGATCGGACATATTGCTCCTCGCATTCCGTCAGATATGAGATGCCACTCCCCCAGGGTCAGTTGCTCGTATGAATGAAACGCAGCGCTCATCTGCCTGAAGCGATCGCGGATACCCCCGGGTGGTGGCAGCAGTGCAATTTCGTGCGCGAGCTTGAAGCCGGTTCGCACATCGACGATCAACGGCGACCGCCCAGGTTCGCCGTCGAGGACGCGCGGATGCGCCCATGCGGCGTGGGGGCCGTCCACCGGCCGCAAGGCCCCGACCATGGCGGCTGTATCGGCATCACTGCGCGCGATCCGCTTTGCGGCCAGCCTCGCGTCAGCGCGCGGCAAACGATAGGAGAGCGGGAAGACGAGAGCTTCGGCGGTGCTCACGGAGCCATCGAGAGGGGCCAGCGGGCCAACATAGTCGAATGCTCCCCACACGAATCGCGTTGTACGGGCCCGCCGGGATTCACCGACCTCGGCAACGCGCGCGCCAAGGGATCGATCGACCGGGGCGTCGCCTGGCACGGGCCTGAGCTGAATCGCGGTAAAGGCCTTGCCGTCGTAGAAGCCCTCGGTGTTGACGTCGAATTCCAGGTTTTCCGCCATCCACAGGTGGAGACCGGCCAGACCCTCGGGCCCTCCCCCGGCAAATTCAGGTGGACGGCAACTGCCGTCGCTCGACTCGAAGTAGACGATTCTCCCCTCCTGAACCTCGAATAGAAACCTTACCCCCCGCTGCAAGAACTCGATTGTCACCGAACCACCCTGGGTATGCACGATGCAGGCAACCCCCGTGGTCAGCGGAACCGCCGTCTGGAGGACCGCGGACGCCACATTGCCAGCTCCCATTTTCAGCAGATGCCGGACGACGAGCGGGCGTGCGTCGTCCGCGGAGGCAAAGCGAAGCCGTGGCCGCAAAGCGGAGGAATTTCCGCCACGAGTCGAGGCAGCGGAGAAAGCCTCGCCGCTCCCTGAGGTCTTGAGGAAGAGCTCCTTGCCCACCAGGGGCTCGACCAATTTGGTCACCTGGGGGTTGTCATGGTGCAGCAGGTCGAGCGGTATGGCAATCCAGTGTGGCGAGGTCAGATCGTCTCGCAGCCGAGCAAGCCGATCGAGGAGCGACAGGCCAAGGGCAACACCTCCGTGGGTGACAAGGTACTCCCGCTCATCAGCGGCCAATGCGTTTGGAGAGCGGCGAGGCACAGAGGAGGTCTGGACTATATACGATAGTTATCGCTTTAGTACCCAATGTTAGAATGCAATTCAATGCCTGTTCATACTGACGGTTCGTCATATCGCATCCGTAAATGTGCCCTCGGTGACGCACCTCACGTGTCCGAGCTCCTCGAGGAGCTCGGCTACCAACAGGGCTCCGACTCCACCCGAAGGCGCCTGGAACCATGGCTCGAGGATCCGCAGTGTTGTGTCATGGTTGCCGAAGACGGGGGGATCGTCGTAGGTGTTGCCGCACTTCGAGCAATTTCGTACTTCGAACGCGACGGGAGGTGGGGGCGTCTGGTCACCCTCGTGGTCAAATCGACCCACCGTCGGCTTGGGATCGGAACGGAGCTGCTGCAGGCGGTCGAAGCGGAGGCGACGGCGCTCCATTGCACCGCCATCGAGGTCACCAGCGGGAAATGGCGAACCGACGCGCAGAGCTTTTACCGGCACCTTCGCTATGACGAGATCTCGGACAGCTTCGCGCGCTACTTCCGCGACCTCGCAGCCAGCGAGGATTCCCGCACCGACGCCATCACCAGCTCGATCGCGGCCGGCGCCGGGGTCCGCCCCGGATCGTCGCTGGGCGGCTGAACGTCGGGGTGAAAGGCGACGGCGATCGCCAGCCGCCCCACCCCGTCGAGGTCCACCAGGGCGATCTGGCCGGCGAGGAAGTTGCCGTCCTGGGAGCCGCCCCACCCCGCCTTGTAGGCGGGCTCCAGCCCGGCGAAGGCCCGCCCGGCGCCCCAATCGAGCGGGGCGGTCAGTTCGCCAGGCGCCACCTCCCGGCTGGTTGCCTTGGGCAGGCGCATCTCGGCCAGGACCCTGTCGGTGACCGCCTCGCCGTACGCCCCTTGCCCGAGCGCATCGATGAAGCCGATCGCGTCGCCGATTCGCCATTCGGAGGTGCCGAGCAGGGCGCCGGGGGCGAGCGGATCGGGGATCGCATGCTGGCCTTCGAGGTACTCGACGCAGCTTGGATCCGGTGCCTCCACTTCACCGGTCGTCTTCACCTCCCCGCCGGCAACCCGCATTGCTTCCTCGACCGCGCGCCGCGCTCCGGCCGGGCCGCCGGTCGCCTCCTGAAGCTCGAGCACGACGCGGCGCTGGTGGCAGTTCTCCGAGCGCCTGATCGCGCCTTCCAGCGCCTCCTCCAACTCCGCGGACAGAGGGTTCCCGGCGTCGCCGTCCCAGCCCTCGGCCCTCAGCAGGCCGACCATCGTGACGACCTTGCTCATGCTCCACAGCCGCATCCAGCGCCCTGCGCCGCCGCTCTCGGAGGTCACCACGACCGGCCGCGGCCAACCGGCGAGCATCGCCGCCGCCTCGACCGAACCGCCCAGGGCGGCGGCCTTGCCCACGCTGGCCCTCAGCGCCCGCGCGACCTCGTCCCGCTGACGCTCGGAATCGACCGCCGCCTGATCGGCGCCGTTCTCCACCAGCAGACGGAAGCGGTCGTCGCTGCCACCGGCGGAGGAGATCAGCCAGACGGCGGCGATCGCGGCGACGGCCGCGAGGAGCAGGCGCCGCTGGGTCCTCCCTCGCATCCGCCGCCGCCGCGGCCCCCTCAACAGGTCGTCCCGAGCAACTGGTCGAAGCGGGGTTTCCACTCACGTTCACGCGCGGGAGTGGTCGAGTAGCCCGGGTCGTAGTACCAGGCGTCGCGTTCGTATTTGACCCAGGTGAGGCCGGACCATTCCGAGCACGACGCGCCGGGCGCGTACCAGCCCATGCCATGGACGTCGACCCTCGCCACTCCGTCGCCCTCGAGCGAGACGATCCGCACGCCCATTCCCTCCGGTTCCAGGTAGGGCGTCAGCGTGGCCTGTGCCTCGCGCCACTTCGCGTAGCCGTCTTCGCGCAGGGCCTGGGCCTGCTTGCGCTTGCTCAGCAACTGCCAGGCGCGCTGGAATTCACCGTTGACCACTTCCCGGTGGTAGGCGAGCAGCACCTGATGGATACCGCGGGTCATCTGCGACCGCGACTCGACCGGGAACCCGCGACTGTCGACCGTCCGTTCGCGTTCGGGTTCGGTTCCTTCGGATCCGAATCCTTCGGAGGAGCCGCCGCCGAATCCACCGCCGGAGGATCCGCCGGCGGTGGCACCCGAGGCCGAGGCCCCGCCGGTCGAAATCGATTCGCCCACCTGGACGGCGCCGAAGGCGACCGCGGTGAGGACGAGGAGGACGGCGAGGGAGGAGGCGGCGACGCGCCACGCCCAGCCGCCGTTGCCGATCGGCGCGAAGGTGGACGCGTCGGCGCCGGCCAGACTCTGCGCCGTCCGCGACGGCTCGAAGGGCCGCTCGGCGGGAACGACGCCTCGGCGGGCGAGCAGCCAGAGCAGCGGCTCGGTCGCACCCTTGGGCTCATATGCGCTCTTGTCCGCGGTGTCAGGGACCCGGCCCAGCGCGCTGCAGCCGAACCACCTGACCTGCTTGAACTCGGTCTCGACCGCGCGGACGAAGTTGCCGGCACCGTTGGCATCCAGCCAGGCGCGGGGCGCCGCGTCACCCGCGCCGCTGCGCAGGGCGTCGATCTCGGCGGCGATGCCGAAGGCATCGGTCTTGCCGATCACGACCGCGATCGGCACCTCCTTGGCGTCGACGCCGGCTTCGCCGAGCGCCGCGACGGTCCGCTCCAGGACGCGGATCGGCTCCTCCGGCGATGGCCTGACGGCATCGCGGGACTCGTTCAGCTCAGTCGCGTGCTCCTCGGCGACGCGGTTGATCGAGAGCGGATCGACGAGCAGGATCAGGCCCGAGGGAACCTCGAGAAAGCGCAGGCCCCGCACCTGGTCGGCCGCCTGGTAGTTCTCCCCGGCGACGTCGTAGGCGTAGAGCACCCGCGAGCGGTTGTCGCCCTGGATCTCGGTCACCAGCGCCGGGTTGCCGGAGATCTGCGTCTTCTGGGGAAGCCTGCCCTGGCGCAAACCACCGACCACCTCGCTGTAAGCCGAGCTGCTCTCGTCGAGGACGTCGACGGCGAGGCGTTTCTCCGCCGCCATCCCCTCGAACTCGAGCATCGCCGCCGCCAGGTAGGTGGTCTTGCCGGCGCTCGGCCCGGCGACCAGGGCGATGCGCAGCGTCTCGGCGTAGCCGATCAAGCCGGACATCGGGTGCCCGGAGGGACAGCGCTGCGGCACCCGCTGGCGCCCGCCGAGGACCATCGTCGGCAGCGCCACCGAAGTGCAGGCGCATTCCCGCCTGAAGATTCCCCAGCGGCCGGGGACGAGCCGGCGGTGCTCGGCGTTGCAGTTGGGACAGACGTAGACCGGCAGGGGGAAGCGCTCGTGGTCATGGGGGCACTCGTAGGCGGTCCGGCGCAGACGACGGCGGGCTCCCTCGGCCAGCCTGAGGATCCAGACGAGCAGCCAGGCGCCGGCGATCAGGATCGCGGCGACGATCAGGATCGGCACGGCCACCAGCAGACCCAGCCCGGCGCCGATGAAGGGGGCGATGTAGCCGCCGGCGATGACGCCCCAGGCAAGCGGCGTCGTCACGCCTTTGTTGTATTTGGAGGCGTAGGTGACGCAGCTTTCGCGGAAGGAGAGCATCTCCTTCCAGGAGCGTTTGAGCGCCGCTTCCAGGTCTTCCCTCAACTGGCCGAGGATGTAGAGCTGGAACGCCGGCTCGGGCGGCAGCGGCTTGCGCCGTGCCTTGCCGCGCGTGCCGACCGAGCCACCCAGGTCCGAGGCGAAGGCGACGCTGCCCTGCCCGAGGCCGATCAAAGCACCCCCCGCGGCCCCCAGTGCGAACACAGCGACGGCGGCGGCGACCAGCACCGTGATCACCACGGCCGCAACCATCAAGGCAAGCATGCCCCCAATCAGGTCGTCCATCGATACCTCGGTTCTGTCGTTTTTTGTCCGATGCGAAAAGCCGGGAAGAAGCGGGGGACGACGAGCGAGCCGATCCCGAGCGCCACGGTTGCCGCGATCGCCAGCCGCGCCTCGGGGCTGCCGAGATCACGCACGCTGCCGCCGAGCGCCGTGTAGACGAAGCAGCGCGGCGCGAAGCCGACGGCGGTACCCGCGGCGATCCGCGAGGCCGGGATCGAGGTGAGCCCGCAGGCGTAGCTGGTGTAGGTGAAGGGCAGGCCCGGCAGGAGCCGGGCGAAGAGCACGCTGCGGAACGGCCGCGCCTCCAGCCAGGCGGCGAGGCGGCCGATGCGGGCGCCGAGCACGCCCGCGGCCCCCGGCGCGCCGACGCGGCGGACCAGCAGCACGGCCAGCATCGCGCCGGCGGTCAGGCCGGCGAGGGCGACCGGGAAGCCGAGCGGCAGACCGAGCACGTAGCCGGCGGCGGCGGCCAGCAGGCCGGCGGAGACGAGCGCGGGCGTCAACAGCGCCACCGCAACGAAGATCAGCGGCAGCGCCGCGTCGCTCCCCTCGGCGAAGTCGGCGAGGTCGTGGGCGTTCAGCGCCAGGCCGACCAGAACCGCGACCGCGATCGCGGTGACGGCGACGAAGAGCAGGGCGAGCCGGGCTCGCACCGCGGTGTGGGATCTCGTCGCCTGGCTCATCGCTTCGCCAAGCGTCCGCCGGCCCCGGCGGCGGCAAGCTGTCGCGCGATGCCGCGGAAGCCGCCGGCCAGGTCGGCCAGGTCGAGGATCTCGCCGTCGACGGTGGCGAGGCGCTGCAGGAAGTCGAGGTCGGCGCCTTCGACGCCGCGGGTGATGATGTCGACCTCGGCGCCAACCAGGCGCTCGCGGGCACGCATCGTCGCCGCGGTGCTGTTGGGCATGCCGTCGGTGAGCAGGACGACGACCCGGCGACCCTCCTGCCCGTCCAGCTCCCGTGCCGCCGCTTCGAGGCCGGCGGCCATGTCCGTGCTGCCGTCGATCGCGAGCTTCCGCGCCGCCTTGCGCACCCGCTCGGGGGAGGAGCCGACGGCCGCCGCCCGCCTCGCCCTGCCGCCGAAGGAGACGAGCCCGATCCGGTCGCCCAAACCGGCGCCGTCGAGCTCGTCGACGAAGCCGACCAGGGCGGCCTTGGCCTCCGCCAGCGGGGCGCCGGTCATGCTGTTGCTGACGTCGATCACCAGCACGACCGTGAGGCTCTCGCCGCCGTGCGCCCCCGGCTCTTCGTCGGTCCAGCTCAGGTCGCGCTCGAGGCGGTCGACGACGGGGTCGGCGAGCCGCTGCCCCGCGACGCTGGCGGAGACCTGGACGATCCCGTCGCGGTCGTACTCGTAGGTGACCTCGACGTCGAGCGGCCCGCCGCGCCTCGACTCGATGCCGCCGAAGCGCCAGCAGCCGAGCGGCTGGTTGTCGAGTGGACGCTCGACCTCCCCCTGCAGCATGTGGATCTCGAGCACCCCCTCACCGCCGCCACGGTGGTCGAGCGCGTGGGCCTTGCTCGCCCTTGCCGGGATCGGCGCGTTGCGCGCGATCATCACCTCGTTGACGTAGCGATCGCCGGCGGTGGAGACGACGACGAAGCCCAGCGCGTGCGCGGTGACGTCGCGGATCCGGGACAGGGCGCCACCCACCTGCGCGGGCCCCTCCCGCGCCGCGGCGGCAGCGACCGCGGCGCCACGGGCCACCGCCTCGTCGGGATCGACGCCAGCCGACGGTAGCGCGCCGGTGGCGCGGGCGAGGACCTCGGCGCAGGGCGGCATCCGGGTCGAGCCGCCGACGAGCAGGGTCTCGTCGAGGCGATCGGCGCCGCCGACGTCTCCCACCACCCTGGTGACGATCTCCTCGGTGCGGTCGAACAGATGGGCGGTGCGCTCGAGGAACCTCTCGCGGGTCACCCCCACCCGCTGCAGACCCGCCGAGGTCGCCACGTTCACCGAGCACTCCGCGAGGCGCGAGAGGGTGTGCTTGCCCTCGCGGGCGCGCTCTTCCAGCTCGGCCAGCAGCGCCGGGTCGTCGCGCGGATCGGCGCCGCCGTCGAGCGCTTCGACCAGCAGCTCCACCATCGCGTCGTCCCAGTCCTTGCCGCCGAGCCGGTGGTCGCCGAGCGTCGCCAGGACCTCCGACCCCCCGGCGCCGTGGCGCACGACGGAGACGTCGAAGGTCCCGCCGCCGAGGTCGTAGACGAGAACCGTCGAGGAGCCGCCCACCCCGTAGCCGAGGCAGGCGGCGGTCGGCTCGTGGATCAGCGCCAGCGGCTCGATCTCGGCGAGCTGGGCAGCCTCCATGGTCGCCCGCCTGGCGTCGTCGCCGAAGTAGGCCGGGATCGTCAGGACCGCCTGGCGGGGCGGGCCGCCGAAGCTGGCGGCGGCATCGGCGACGAGTGCCCGCAGCACCTCGGCGGAGAGGTCCTCCGGCCGCAGCCGTCGGCCCGCCGCCTCGACCTCCCAATCGGTCCCCATCGCCCGCTTGAAGAAGGCGAAGCAGGATTCGGGATCGATCGGGCCGAGCCGCACCGCCTCCTCGCCGACCGTGACGCCGTCCCCGCCGACGGCGACGACCGAGCGCAACCGCGGCCCGCCGTCGCGGGTGTTGGCGAGGACGATGCGGCCGGACTCGTCCGCCGCGGCCAGCACGGAGATCGTCGTGCCGAGGTCGATCCCGACCGGGGTCTCCATCTAGCGATCGTCTCCGCGTCGAAACACGCCCCGGACGGCGCGCGAGACGGCGCGGCGCGGCGGGTGATCCTCGAGCCAGGCTTCCCAGGCCGGCAGCCCCCGCTCCCCCAGGCTGGCGCCGACGTCGTCCAGCTCCCGCGCGGAGAGGTCGCCGGTCGCCCGCGGCAACGCCACCTCGAGCAGCGCCTCCTGGCAGCGCTTCGGTTTGTGCCAGGTGACGAAAGCGCGCCCGAACAGCTTCTGGGGGTTGATGCTCTTCCCCGCCCGCCGCGCCAGCGCGTCGCCGAGCTGCTCCGCCCACTCTCCCCCCAGCGCATCGAGCAGGATCCCCACCCCCTGTGGATGGTCGGGCTCGTCCAGGCACTGCACGGCCACCCGAGCGGCAAGGCTCGCCAGCTGCTCTTCCCGTGACCGCGACAGGCGGGCATCGGGCCGACGCCGCAGGCGCGACAGGGCCGCTGCCCAGTCGCGGAACTCCTGCCGGTCCGGCGCCGCTTCGAACAGCAGCGACCAGGCGATGAACTCGGGGTCCCCCCGCACCGGTCGCGGGCCTTTGCGCAGGATGCCGAACAACCGCCCGGCCCGCTCGGCATCGCCGAAGGACAGCTCGGCGAGACACGCCAGCGCCCGTTCGTAGTCGACCATCGGCGGCTCTCCGCCGGCCCGCTCCCAGCCGGTCAGCAGCTCCGCGTGCTCCGCCGGGCCATCGGGACCGTCCTCGCCGTAGAGAGCGCGGATCGCCGCCTCGTGCGCGGCGCTCCGCGCCAGGCCGGCGAGGGCCGTGACCGCGGCGAGCCGGTCGGATTCCCCCGAGGCCGCACGCAAGAGCTCCCACGCCGCCACCGACTCGAAATCGCCCCCCTCGGCCGCTTTCGCGCGTACGGCCTCATACGCCAGCGGCTCGCTCGCCGCCCGGCGGAGAAGGTCCAGGCCGCGTCCCCCACCAGCCTCTGCCGCCAGCTCGAGCGCCACCCCCTCGACCAGCCGGGAACCACCCGCCCGGGCGAGCTCCCCGTATGCGGCCTGCACCGCCGGGTCCGCGAAGTCGGCCGCGGTGGGGGCGATCAGCTCCTTGTCGAGAGCGGTGTTGCAGCCGATCAGGCCGAGCCGGGCGCCGGCCGAGAGCAGCGGACCCAGCCGCGCCGTGCCGGCGGCGGAAGAAACCGAGCCAAGCCACCTGGCGAGCACGCCGGCCGAGGGAACCGCGGCGGAGTCGGAGTCGACGCTGGGGAGGTCGGCGGGCGGATCGCCCAGCGAGTCGAGCATGCGTTCCAAGGCCGTGTCGACCAACGCGGTCGCATCCGGGTCATCGCTTCGCCTCGCCGCCGCGTACAGCTCCGCCCAGCCGGAAAAGGCCGCCGCCGAGCCATCGTCGCCGGGCAGCGCCGCGGCCAGCTCGGCCGCCGCGGCGATCGGGACGGTCCCGAGGCGGCCGCGCAGTGCGACCAGCACACTCGGCAGGTCGCCCGGGAGGGCGATGTCCGTGCAGCGGGCGGCGACCGCCAGGTGAGCCCCGGCGGCGGCGAGGTCGAGCTCGGCGGGAAGCTCGCGGACCGCAACGGCGACCGCCTCCGCGCCCTCACGGGCGAGACGGTCGAGCACCCGTCCGTAGAGCGAGAGCTCGCCGGGGGGAGGCGGCGCCGCGGTGTCGATCACAACGACCGAGCTGCCCAGCTCATAGGGGGGGAAGTCGACGTCGCAGCCGGGCGTGGTCACGCAGAGGCGCACCGACTCGGCGACCCGGGGGCGGCCCTCGAAGGTGGCGAAGGTCATCCCGCCGATCCGGTCCGCCGGCAGGGCGAAGCTCGCCCAGGCGACCCAGGTGGCGGCCAGGTCCGCGTCGGCCTCGACGATCACCAGGCGAGGTCCGCCCAGGACCGCGCGCAGCGCCGCGTCCCCGATCGCACCGAGCGCACCCCCACGCGTGGGCGAGAGCTGGCCGAGGATTCGCTCGAGGTCGACCGCCCCGGGCTCGATCTCGTCCAGGGGCGGCAGCTCCGTCTGCGCGGCTTCGGTCGTCGACCAGTGGGGCGCTTCCCAGAGCTCGATCGGCAGCAGGCCGCCAAACGGCTCGTCGCCGTCGCCGACGAGGACGTGGGAGAAGTAGTTGCCGAAGCGGCCGCTGTCGGGCTCGCCGCCGGTGCCGCGGAACTCGCGGCCGACGTAGGCGGTCCGCGAGATCACCGGGCCGACCCCCTCCACCGGCAGGTAGCGCAGGTCGATCGGCATCGCGGCGATCTCGGCCGGGCTGGGTTCGGGCGGCGCGTCCGGCGCGGGGCGGTAGCCGGAGTGATCGGCGGCGATCCTCGTCAACTGCTCCTGGTCGAGGTCGCCGCTCGCCGCGTTGAACTGGAAGCCGGCGTGACCGGAGAGGCCCTTGCGGCAGGAGGTGTGGAAGGCCTGGCGGTAGCTCATCGGCGCGGCAGCGCCTTCCAGCTGTCGAGCATCCAGAGGATCGGGTCCTCGACGCGGTGGGGAGCGACGCCGTTGGGCAGTCGCCCGTCGACCGGGCTTTCGCCGAGCGCGGAGACGCCGAAGTAGGCCGCCGTCTCGAACTCCTGCTTGACGAAGGAGTCGAGCCGCTCGCCGATCCAACCGGCGAGGTCGCTGCGCACGGCGGCGCTGACGCTGCCGGCCACCTGCGGGTCGAAGCGGCCGTCGTGGGCGGGCAGGGAGAAGACCGGGTGGCCCTCGGAGAGGAGCGGGCGCAGGGCGTCGAACTTGGAGACGGTCAGCGCCAGCGGCACGTCGATCGGCTTGTTGGCGGGGATGCCGCGGGCCTCGCGGATCAGCCCGGTGACGCGGCCCAGCATCGTGTAGGCGTCGACCGCTTCGTCGGGCAGCTCGACCGCCCCGCTCAGCTCGTCGCGCACGGCGGGGATCTGCAGCGGGTCGAGCAGCAGGACCAGGCCGTGGGACTGGGTGATGTAGCGGGCCTCGCGTTCGAGCACGTCGAGCGACTGCAGGTCCTCGCCGGCGCTGTCGAAGAAGACGAGGTTGCTGTTCGACTCGCCGCCGCCGACGCT
>DASSXC010000228.1:0-20292 GCA_035704205.1 Solirubrobacterales bacterium
GAGGGCGACGACGCCGGCCACGGCCGCCAGCACGGCGCCGCCGGTGAGCAGCAGGCGGCGCTGCTCTGGACTCGGGAACAGCCTCACCACCACGTAGAAGAGGGTCAGCATGGCGAAGGGCCTGCCCCAGTTGAAGACGTCGGTGAGGGGCGCCCGCCCGTCGCCGACCGCGAGCAGGGCGGCCAGCGCCACGATCGCCAGGAAGGCGGCAAGGGCGGCCCCCGGCGCGCCGCCCCAGCTCTGGCGTCGGGGCCGGACGAGGGCGACGACCAGAAGGCCGGCCAGGGCCAGCTCGTGCGGGCGGATGCTGAGCGGCCCGACTTCGAAGGCGAAGAAGGTCGGGTAGAAGACGAAGTCGGTGAAGGCGAAGAGGATGAAGGCGGTCGGCAGCGGGAAGCGGAAGACGAAGGCGATGCCGGCGATGCCGGCGAGCAGCAGCAGGGGTTTGGCGGAGCCCGAGCCGGCAAGGGCACGGGCGAGCATGGCCTCGAGCAGCAGCGCGGCCAGCAGGAACGCGGCTGCCCTGACTGCGTCAGGTACTCGTTGCGCCGCTGCCGACCACGTCGGAACGGTAGTAATGCGAGTACTTGCCACGCTCGGGCTCCGTGAAGTTGGCGATCACGCCGATCGGTTTCTTGTCTAAGAGGGAGAACTGTTTGCTCAGTTCCCGGCCCGCATCGCGGGTGGTTTTGCCGAGGCCGCCGACGACGACGACCGCCGAGACCTCCGCGACCAGGGCCAGCGCGTCGCTGACCGCCGCCAGGGCCGGGCTGTCGATTATCACGATCTGGAACCTTTCCTGGAGCTTGATCAGCAGGTCGCGCATCTGGGCGCTGTCGAGCAGCTCGGACGGATTGGGCGGCACCGGACCGCTCGGCAGCACGGTCAGCGACCGCGCCTGCCCACCGGTGCCCGCGGGGACGTCGACGTCGATCAGCACTTTCTCGAACGGCGTACCGGCGAGGACGTTGGAGAGGCCGCTTGCCGGGCCCCCGGTAACCCCGCGCAGCTCGCCGCCTTTGCGCAGATCGCCTTCGACGAGGACGACCTCGTCCCCCATCTCGGCCATCGTCATCGCCAGGGTCCGCGCCACGGTCGACTTGCCGTCGCCGGCTTCCGGGCTGGTGATGAGGATCGAGCGCAGGCCGCCGTCGATGTTGAAGTAGCGCAGGTTGGTGCGCAGCACCCTGAACGCCTCGCCCTCCTGGGTCTGCGGCCCGATCGCCTCGGCTCGCCGTTTGGACAGACGTTGGCTGTTCGGAATGCGAGCGAGGATCGGCACGCCGTAGAGCTCCTCGAGTTCGTCGATGCCGCGCACGCGGCGGTCGATTCGCTCCAGCAGAGCGGCCAGGCCGAAGCCGAGGAGGAGGCCGAGGATCAGGCCGAGCAAGACGTTGCGCAGCGTCTTCGGCGAGGAAGGCGAGGACGGCGGGCTCGCCGGCTGCACCAGCTCGGCGCCGCCGGTCTGCAGAGCCTGGGTCAGCTTCAGCCGGTCGAGCTGTTCGCCCAGGGCGGCTCCCTCTTTGCCTTCCTGCTCGGAGGGCGAGAGCTGCTGCAGGCCGGCTTCGGCGACGTCGATCGCGTCCTGGACCTGGGAGCGGTCGGCCTGGCGGCGGAAGGCGATGTAGGCCTGCCCGTAGGCATTGGCCACCGCCGCCGAGAATTCGGGGTCGCTGGTCGTGGCGGAGACCTTGGCGGTGTCGGCTTCGGCGCTGGCTTCGACTTCGACGCTTTCGAGGATTTCCGCGGCCGGCACGCCGTCGAGCAGCTCCGCCGCTTTCTCGGCGACGACGGGCAGGCCGACGAGCTGGCCGTTGGTTGCCGCCTCCCGGGTCGGGTCGATGACGGTTTCGCCTTCTTCGGGGCCGCTGGGCGCCTGACGGAAGAGCAGGGTCGCGGTTGCCGTGTACTGCTTCTCCTGGGTCAGCGAGAAGAGCAGGGCGAGCACGGGCACCAGGACGACGGCCTGCAAAACGACAAACTTGCGTCGCCGCACGATGCGCAGCAGCTGATCGAGAACGCCTTCGGAGTTCACCTGCGGGTCTTTCGACATCACAGCGTCCATGCCTTTAGCGACAGCATTGCGAAGCGGGTTCGCCGCCAGGGTTCTTGCACGAGTCGGGGGTCTCCTGTCGTAGGTCGGCGGGCGATGCTACCCATCCGGCGGGGCCGGGGGCACGCTCTTATATCGTCCTCCGTCGATGCCGGCCGCAGAGCAAAGCCCGCCGCGCCTGCTGCGTGCCAGGGCGCCGTTGCGAGTCAGCTTCGCCGGCGGCGGCACCGACGTCCCGCCCTATCCCGCCGAGCGAGGCGGGCTGGTGCTGAGCGCCACGATCAACCGCTACGCCTACGGCACGCTGCGTCCGCGCGCCGACCGCCAGATCGTGATCCAGTCGCTCGACCTCGACGTGGTCGCCTCGATCGCGCTCGAGGAGGCCCGCCCGGACGGCGACAAGCTCGACCTGATCAAGGCGGCGATCCAGAAGCTCGCCGCCGACTCGCCGCATGGCTTCGATCTCTTCCTGCACAGCGCCGCGCCGCCCGGCTCGGGCCTCGGCTCTTCCTCGGCCGTGATGGTGACCCTGATCGGGCTGCTCTCCGACCACATGAAGATGTCCCTGACCGACTACGAGATGGCCCGGCTCGCGTACACGGTCGAGCGTCAGGACCTCGGCCTCAAGGGCGGCACCCAGGATCAGTACGCGGCGGTCTTCGGCGGCTTCAACTTCATCGAGTTCCGGGCCGAGGACGTGATCGTCAACCCGCTTCGCATCCACCCCGAGACGATCAGCGAGCTCGAGTACAACCTGCTGCTCTGCTTCACCGGCCACACCCGCGTCTCCGACCACATCATCGACGACCAGGTGGGTCGCTACCAATCGCAGGAATCCTCGACCGTGAACGGGCTGGAGAGGCAGAAGGAGCTGGCGGTGGCGATGAAGGACGCGCTGCTGCAGGGCAGCCTGACCGAGTTCGGTGGGCTGCTGGACGAAGCCTGGCAGGCGAAGAAGCAGATGTCGCCCCGGATCAGCAACGAGCACATCGACGGCCTGTACGAAGCGGCGAAGCGGAACGGAGCCCTCGGCGGCAAGGTCACCGGCGCCGGCGGCGGCGGATACATGCTGCTCTACTGCCGCTACGACAGCAAGCACGAAGTCCAGGCGGCGCTGGCCGAGCGCGGCGCCGAGGCGGTCGACTTCCAGTTCGACCACAAGGGGCTGACGACCTGGAGCCACGCCGATGACTGAGCAGGGGGCGGCGGAGCTGGTACGGCAGCGCCTCGGCGAGGGCGCCGCCCTGGTCGAGTCGATGCTCGACGAGCAGTGCGTCGGCGAGATCGCCGCCGTCGCCGAGCTCACCGCCGACGCCTACCGACGGGGCGGCAAGCTGCTCCTCTTCGGCAACGGCGGCAGCGCCGCCGACGCGATCCACATCGCCGCCGAGTTCGTCGGCCGCTACCTGGTCGACCGTCCCCCGCAGCCGGCGATCGCGCTGGTCGCGAACCCCTCCTCGGTGACGGCGATCGGCAACGACTACGGCTACGACGAGGTCTTCGCCCGCCAGTTGCGAGGGCTTGGCGCGGCTGGCGACGTGGCGATGGGGTTCACCACCAGCGGCCGCTCGGTCAACGTGGAGAAGGCGCTGCTGGCGGGGGCCGAGCTCGGCTTGGCGACGGTGGCGATGACCGGCGTGGACCCCGGGCCGGTGGGCGCCGCGGCCGCGCACCGCATCCGCATCCCCAGCTCCGAGACGCCGCGCATCCAGGAGGGCCACATGCTCGCCGCGCACACGATCTGCGAGTGGGTCGAGGCGAGGCTGGTCGAAGCGAGCGCCTCCGCTTGAGCCCTCCGCGGCTGGCGCCGGGGGCGACGGCCTTCCTCGACCGGGACGGCACGATCAACGAGTCGCCGCCGGAGGGCGAGTACGTGACCTCAGCGGAGGGGCTGCGGCTGCTCGACGGCGCCGCCGAGGCGATCCGCCTGCTCAACCGGCACCCGGCGAGGGTCGTCGTCGTCACCAACCAGCGCGGAATCGCGCTGGGAAAGATGAGCGAGGCGGACCTGGAGCGCGTCAACGACCGCCTCACCCGGGAGCTGGGCCGCTCGGGCGCCCGCCTGGACGCGATCCTCCACTGCCCCCACCACGAGGGCACCTGCGAGTGCCGCAAGCCGGGCACGGGCATGTTCGAGCGCGCCGCTCGAGAGGTCGAGGGAGTCGAGCTGGCCGGCGCGGCGATGATCGGCGACACGGCCAGGGACGTCGAGGCCGGAAACCGCCTCGACCTGACGACCGTGCGGATCGGCAGCGCCGCCGCCGGCGAGCCGGCCGCCGACCACGAGGCCGCGGACCTGCTCGCCGGCGTGCGCTGGCTGACCGGGCACGCATCCGACATCGACCCCCCCTGAGGGGGGTGAAAGTCGGATGCGGTGGCCGAGCCCTACTCGCCCGGCTCGCGCCGCGGCACCAACACGAGGCGCTTGAACTCGGCGACGAGGACGCCGTCCTGGTTCAGCACCCGGGTGTGGACCTTGACCACGCCGCGGTCGGGCTTCGATTTCGAGGGCTTGACGTCGAGCACCTCGGTCTCGCAGAAGAGCGTGTCGCCGTGGAAGACCGGGTTGGGGTGGCTGAGCTCTTCGGTGGCGAGGTTGGCGATCGCCTTGACGGAGACGTCGGAGACCGACATTCCGAGCGCCAGCGAGTAGACGAGCGGCCCGACGACGACGTTGCGGCCCTGCTGTGACCCGGCGGCGTAGACGTCGTTGAGGTGGAGCGGGTGGTGGTTCATCGTGATCAGGCAGAAGAGGTGGTCGTCGGCCTCGGTCACGGTCTTTGCCGGCCAGTGCTTGTAGACGGCACCGACCTCGAACTCCTCCAGGTAGCGGCCGTAGCTATGGGCGCCGGACGCCTCGCGCTCCGCCTGGTCAGTGGTCAGCTCGTACTTCTGCTCGCTCATGGATTCAGGGATCTCCTCTGGGATTGGACGGCGCGGGATGCTACCGCTCCCGACCGCCTCGCTCGTTACGCTGCCGCGCCTATGAACACTCAGATTCGCATCCTCGGGGCACTCGCCGGCGTGATCGTGGTCGCACTGATCGTCTGGGTAGCGCTCGACAGCGGCGATTCGAGCAGCACCGATTCAGCCGGCGAAGGAGCGGAAGCCGAAATCGTCAGCGTCGAATCGCTGCGCTCGGCCGCCGAGAAGACGCCGATCTACTGGGTCGGCCCGCCCGACGGCTCGGAGCTGGAGCTGAGCCAGCCGTCGACGGACCGGACCTACGTGCGCTACCTGACCGGCGGAGCCGATGCCGGCGACCAGCGCCCCTTCCTCACCGTCGGCAGCTACGAATTCGCGAACCCCACGGCAGCATTGCGTGGCAAGGGCAAGCAGGCCGACGGGGTCCTCGCAACCGCGCCCAACGGCGGCGTCGTCTACTTCAGCCGCAAGAACCCGGAAAGCGTCTACCTCGCCTACCCGGGCATCGACACCGAGATCGAGGTCTTCGCCCCCGACTTCCAGCAAGCGCTGCAACTGGTCACCTCGGGGCGGATTGTCCCCGTCGAATAAGGCTTGAACGTCAAACGGGCCGTGTCGCGAATGCATCTCGCGACACGGCCCGAAGTGACACCCTTTGTTACTGACGCTACGGGGTGAGCGTGACCCCCCAGCGGATCGAGCCCCAACCGTCCGGATTGCTGTTCGGAACCGCCTGCAGGGTGAGCGTGTCTCCCGCCGCGAACGCCAGGGTGTTGACGCTGTCGCCGCAGGTCGTGCTGGTGTCTGAGATTTTGCAGGTAACGCCGGCACCGGTGGTACCGCTGCTGTTCTTGCGAACGGTGAACGTGTAGTTATCGCCCGAGCTGGGGGCGGTGCCGAGCCTCACGAAGAGATCGGCAACCGTTCCGGCGATCGGCATGATCTGCGTCACGTTGCTCTCGGTGGTGGTCTGGTTGGTGGTCTGGAACGGCCCGAGGTAGTAGGTGTTCGTGTCGCTCCCGGGGCTCGCGTTCGACAAACCGGTGACCAGGATGCCTTCCCCGGTCGGGCCTTGGTCGCCGGTCGGACCCTTGTCTCCGGTCGAACCCTTGTCTCCAGTTAGACCTTTGTCTCCAGTCTGGCCTTTGTCACCGGTTGCACCTTTGTCGCCGGTCGGGCCTTTGTCGCCAGTGAGGCCTTTATCGCCGGTTGGACCTTTGTTACCGACGTCGCCCTGGGGGCCTTTGTCCCCGGTCGGGCCTTTATCCCCAACCGGGCCCTGCAGACCCACGGGGCCTTTATCCCCGGTCGGGCCTTTGTCGCCCGGGTCGCCCTGCGGACCTTTGTCGCCGGTCGGGCCCTTGTCGCCAATGGGGCCCTGGAGGCCCACGGGGCCTTTCTCACCCGGATCACCCTGCGGGCCTTTGTCGCCGTTGGGACCTTTGTCCCCCTGGGGACCTTTGTCGCCGGTCAGGCCCTTGTCACCGTCCGGGCCTTTGACGCCAGGATCGCCTTGCGGGCCCTTGTCACCGTCCGGGCCTTTGACGCCAGGGTCTCCGTTCGGACCTTTGTCTCCGTCGGGACCCTTGACGCCGGGGTCACCCTGCGGGCCCTTGTCTCCGTCGGGACCTTTGACTCCCGGGTCGCCCTGGGGGCCCTTGTCGCCGTCCGGACCTTTGTCTCCAGTCAGGCCTTTGTCACCGTCTGGGCCTTTGACCCCGGGATCGCCCTGCGGACCCTTGTCGCCGTCGGGGCCTTTCACACCGGGGTCTCCGTTCGGACCTTTGTCGCCATCAGGGCCTTTGACACCTGGGTCACCCTGTGAACCTTTGTCGCCGGTTAGACCTTTGTCCCCGTCAGGACCTTTGACTCCGGGGTCGCCATTCGGGCCCTTGTCGCCGTCGGGACCTTTGACGCCTGGGTCACCCTGAGGACCTTTGTCACCATCTGGACCCTTGACGCCAGGATCGCCCTGGGGGCCCTTGTCGCCGTCGGGACCCTTGACGCCCGGGTCACCCTGAGGACCTTTGTCACCGTCGGGACCCTTGACACCAGGATCGCCCTGGGGACCCTTGTCGCCGTCGGGACCCTTGACGCCCGGATCTCCCTGGGGTCCTTTATCCCCGTTAGGGCCCTTGACTCCGGGGTCACCCTGAGCGCCTTTGTCGCCGTTGGGTCCTTTATCTCCCTGGGGACCTTTGTCTCCAGTCAGGCCCTTGTCACCGTCTGGGCCTTTGACGCCAGGATCGCCCTGCGGGCCCTTGTCTCCGTCGGGACCCTTGACGCCGGGGTCACCTTGCGGGCCCTTATCCCCATCGAGGCCTTTGACGCCCGGGTCACCCTGGGGGCCCTTGTTTCCGTCGGGACCCTTGACGCCGGGGTCACCCGTCGGACCCTTGTTCCCATCAGGACCCTTGCCGCCGGTCGGACCTTGGTCGCCGGTCGGACCCTTGTCTCCATCGGGGCCCTTGTCCCCGGTCGGACCCTGGAGGCCGACGGGGCCTTTGTCCCCAGTCGGTCCCTTGTCGCCCGTCGGGCCCTTTTCGCCTGCCGCGCCCTGGGCCCCGCTTTCATCCTGGATGCCGAGGACGCCCTGGTTGCCGGCGCTGCTGACCACCTGGATCAGCAGCTCTCCCTGTTTGCATTTTTTGTTTGGAACGAAGCGGACGGTGCCCTTGTCGGGCCCGGTTTTAGTGATGCAGAGGTTGATCGTGGACAGCGTGCGTTTCTGCGCCGCCGAGGCAGAGCTTGAAACGGCCGCCATGCCGACGAAGGCCAGGCAAACCACCAGGCCCAGTGCGGACCAACGACGGCGCAAAGCGAACGTGTGGGCAGTCATCGAGTGAAATCTCCTTACTGGTGAGTTGAAGCCCTGACGCCGCCACTTTCACTTCCAAGGCGGCCTCCGATGGGCGGCTCAAAGTACAGACCCACTCGACGTTTGACCAATGGAAACGGTCATACATCTGGCCAATCTAGTTACTTTTACTTAAGGCCCCTACCAATAGTGCGCGGAGCAGGCGTGTACGCCGCTGCAACTACGCGCCCAAAACTCAACCCGCGGGTTTTGGCTACTGCACTTTTTTCAAGCGCAAGCGCTGCTCTTGGCGCTCGACGACCTGGGCGACAAGCTTCTTCACATTCGAATCGCCGGTCGCCTTGATGTGCCCGGTCTCGACCGCCTTGCGGTAGCTCTTCAGCGTGCCGCGCTCGGCCAGCTCGTTGAACTCGGGCCGGTCGATCTGGACCAGCACACGCTCGTCCTGGGCCAGGTCCTTGCTGATCTTCGGCCCCGGCAGCTCGACCCGGTAGAGCTGGATGTCCCCACGGCCTTTCAGCTCCAGCCCGAAGACCAATTTGAGCTTCTGCAGCGCCGGAACTTCGGCCTGGAAGCGCTCGACCGCAGTCCGGATCAGGTCGGAGGTCGACGCCATCCGGCTAGATCTTGTGCCTTTGCAAAAGCTTCTTGCCGATCACCATGCGCTGAATCTCCGAGGTGCCCTCGCCGATCAACAGCAGCGGGGCGTCTCGGTAGAGGCGCTCGATCTCGTACTCCTTCGAGTAGCCGTAGCCGCCGTGGATGCGGAAGCAGTCCTCGACGCACTCCTTGCCGGTCTCCGAGGCAAGCAACTTCGCCATCCCCGCCTCCAGGTCAGAGCGCTCGCCGGCATCCTTGAGCCGCGCCGCTTTACGGGTGAGGAGCCGCGCCGCCTCGACCTTGGTCGCCATGTCGGCGAGCTTGAACTGGATCGCCTGGTGCTGGGCGATCGGCTTGCCGAAGGTCTTGCGCTCCTGGCTGTAGCGCAGGGCGAGCTCGAGGGCCCGCTGGGCGATGCCGACGCCGCGGGCGGCGACGTTGACCCGCCCCACCTCGAGCGCGTCCATCATCTGCACGAAGCCCTGTCCCACGCCGGCCTCCTCGCCGCCGAGGACGCGATCGGGTGAGCACCTGTAGCCGTCGTAGACCAACTCGGTCGACTCGACCCCCTTGTAGCCCATCTTCTTGATCTTGGGCGGGACCGTGAGCCCCGCGAAATCGCCCTCGTTGACTTCCTTCCAGGGCTCCTTCTCGGTGATGAAGCAGGTCATCCCTTTATATGGAGGGTCGGCCTTGGTGTCGTTCTTCATCAGCACGAAGACGACGCTGGAGCCGAGCCCGTTGGTGACCCACATCTTCTGGCCGTTCAGCTCCCACTTGCCGTCGTCGCCCTTCCTTGCCGTCGCCTTGATCCCCTGCACGTCGGAGCCGACCTCCGGCTCGGAAAGGGAGAAGGCGGCGCGGATCTCGCCCGTCGCCATCTTTGGCAGGAAGTGGTCTTTCTGCTCCTCGGTGCCGAACTTCATCAGGAGGTAGGAGCCGATGAAGTGGGTGTTGACGACGCCGGAGATCGAGATCCAGCCGCGCGAGAGCTCTTCGACGATCATCGCGTAGGTCGTCAGGTCGAGACCCATGCCGCCGTACTCCTCGGGGATCGTCACCCCGAAGAGACCGAGCTCTCTCATCTGCTCGACGATCGGCTCGGGGAAGGAGTCCTCGTGGTCGTACTTCTCGGCGTTGGGAATGATCTGCTCGTCGACGAACTGGCGCACCATCTCGGTGATGTCGCGCTGGATGTCGGTCTGCTCGGTGAAGGCAGCGGTCTCTACGGCCATGGCTCCTAGCTCGGGATCGAATTTGCGGGAGGAGCGGAAGGATATCGGCGGGGAGGGCTCGAGCGTCCGCCGCGCGCTTGACTCGGCGCCTACCCGAAGCTAGCTTCGGTAGCTCATACATTCGTCCAGTCAAACGCCGGTAGGCAGAGCTGGTCTCCGTCCCCGGCGACAAGGGAGTGATGGCGCGCAAACTCTCACCGATCGTCGTGGCCCTCTTCCTGGTCGGCCTCACGGTCGCCCCAGCGGCATCCGCGATCGGCGTGCGAGCCGCCCAGGCCGTCGACAGTCGCGCCGCTGCCTCGTCGAGCAGTCCGATAGCCCCTCCCTCCGTCTGCCCTGACCAGGAGGACCTCGGCGCTCCGGCCGGCGTCCAAGAGCAAGCGATGAGCTGCATGGTCGACTTCGCCCGCCGGCAGGCAGGTCTGAGCGAGCTTCTCGACGCCCCGGCCCTGGCCCAATCGGCTGAGGACAAGTCGCTTGACGTCCTGCGCTGCGACGAATTCAGCCACTTCGCCTGCGGACGCGACTTCACCTTCTGGATGAAGGAAACCGGCTACACGTCCGCGCCGTGCTGGCGGGTCGGCGAGAACCTCGCCTGGGGCACCGGCGAGTACGGCTCGGTGCGCTCGATCTTCATCGCCTGGATGCGCTCCTCCGGACACCGCGCCAACATCCTCGGCGACTTCACGGAAAGCGGCCTCAGCCTCCACGTGGGCACCCTGGAAGGGCAGGCCGGCACGCGGATCTGGGCCGAGCACTTCGGCAGCCACTGCGAGTAGCGCAGCTGCCTAGGCGGAGAGAGGCAGGCGCTGCAGCCGCTGCAGGCGCTCCGCGACACGATCGGCGCGGGCGCTGAAGCTGTCCATCCCGGGGTCTGCCGCCGAAGCCGAGATTCCGTTCGCGGCCATCGCCGGCGGCCCACCCCTCATCGCCGCACTGGCCCGCTCGGCAAGCTCAGCCGCTCGCCTTGCCTGCTCGGCGGCATCGAGCGCGGCCGCCCCCACCGTCATCACCGCCGCCTCGGATGCCCGCGCGGTGGCCATGGCCTCGTCGATCCGCTCGACCAGCTCGCTCAGCAGCGGCGGCCGCGAGCGCTCGGGCAGGGACCAGGACTCGGCGCCGTCGCGCTCGTCGTCACTCATCCCTCCATGTACGGCAGCAAGGCCCGATTCCCTGCGAATCCGCCGGGATCGAGGGTTGACTAGATTTCCGCTCGTCCGCCCACGACCCCCGAGGAGCAGCTTGAGAAACCCCAGAGACTTCTTCCAGCCACTGGCGATCGGTGCCCCCGAGCCGCTTGCGGAGATTCCCGTCAAGCCGTCGCGGATGATCCATTTCCTCGATTTCTCGAACGAGAAGATGGTCGAAAAGGCGGCGGGCATCGCCGAGAAGACCGACATCCTGCTCGGCAACCTCGAGGACGCGATCCCGGTCGACCGCAAGGAGGCGGCACGCGCCGGCCTGATCAAGGCGGCCACCGAGTCGGACTTCGGCCAGACGGCGCTCTGGACCCGGGTCAACTCGCTGGAGAGCCCCTGGGTGCTCGACGACCTGACCACCCTGGTCACCGAGATCGGCGACCAGCTCGAGGTCGTGATGGTGCCCAAGGTCGAGGGCGCCTGGGACATCCACTACGTCGACCGCCTGCTCGCCCAGCTGGAGGCGAAGGCGGGGCTCGACCGGCCGATCCTGATCCACGCGATCCTCGAGACGGCGCAGGGCGTCGTCAACCTCGAGGAGATCGCCGCGGCCAGCCCACGCATGCAGGGGATGAGCTTCGGCCCCGCCGACCTCGCCGCCTCGCGGCGGATGAAGACCACCCGCGTCGGCGGCGGCCACCCCGGCTACCGGGTGATGGAGGACCCCGCCGACCCCGAGAGCCCCGAGACCGACCGGGTCAGCGCCCAGCAGGACCTCTGGCACTACTCGATCGCCCGCATGGTCGACGCCTGCGCCTCGACCGGAATCCTGCCCTTCTACGGCCCCTTCGGCGACATCAAGGACACGGCCGGCTGCGAGACCCAGTTCCGCGCCGCCTTCCTGATGGGCTGCGTCGGCGCCTGGTCGCTGCACCCGGTGCAGATCGACATCGCCAAGAAGGTCTTCAGCCCGCCCCCCGACGAGGTCAGGTTCGCCAAGAAGGTGCTGGAGGCGATTCCCGACGGGCGCGGCGTCCACATGATCGACGGCAAGATGCAGGACGACGCGACCTGGAAGCAGTGCAAGGTGATGGTCGAGCTGGCCGAGATGCTGGCCGCCAAGGACCCGGCGCTGGCTGAGTCCTACGGGATGCGGTAGGGCTCAGACCCGCCTGCGGACGCCGTCCAGCCAGCGCAGAGCGGCCCTCACCGGACCGGGCCAGGAAGCAGTTGCGAGCTTCAGGTGCAGCCTGCGTGGGGTGTCGCAGGCGTGTACCGCGATCCGCGGCAGCGCGTGCAGGTCAACGCCGTTCTGCACGACCCCGCGGTCGACGGTGAAGGCAACCTCGTAGCCGGCGTCGCGCACGGCGTTCGCCACATGCTGGTCCCAATTCCCGTAGGGATAGGAGAACGCACGCGGGCGCGGCAGGCCGACCCCCTCGAGCAGGTCGGCGGCGGCGTGGATCTCTTCTTCGAGCTGGTCGGAGGGCACGCGGGTGAGCGGCCGGTGATTCACGGTGTGCGCCCCCACCTCGATTCCCCCCCGGGAGATCTCACGCAGGCCGTCGCCGTCGAGCAGGTCGAGGCTCGTCGCGCCGATCTCGCTGTCCCAGACGTTCGTTCCTCCGATCTGCCCGGCCACGGCGAAGGCGACGCCGGGTATGCCGCGCTCGGAGAGGACCGGGCAGGCCGCGTCGCGCAGGTCCGTGTAGGCATCGTCGAAGGTGAGCAGGACGGCGCGCGGCGGCAGGTGCGGGCCCCCGTCGAACGCGGCGAGGACCTGGTCGAGGCTGACGAAATTCCAGCCCCGCTCACGCAGATGGTCAAGCTGTTCCGCGAACTGCACCGGAGGCACCGAGTACCTGGCCAGGACGGGGTCGTTCTCGAGCTCGTCGATCGCGTGGTAGGCGAGCACCGACAGCCGCGGCGAGCTCGTCGAACGCACGACGCCGTGCCTGGCGCGAGCCGCCGTTCCCGTGGACGCCAGGAAGGGCGTCCCCGCGAGCAGGGCAAGGGCGAGAAGCGCCGCGAATACGCGACCGATCCTGTGCATCCGGTTAGCTTAGTCGGCGCTCTAGATCCTGCAACTGCGCGCGCAGCTCTGCAGGCAGACGATCACCGAAGCGCGCGAAGTGCTCTTGGATCGCCGGCAGCTCCGCTTGGGATCCCGCGACGTCGACGGCCAGCAGCTCGGCCACCTCCTCGGCGGAGATCCGCAGGCCCTCGGTATCGAGGTCGCCGGGCGCCGGCACCATGCCGATCGGGGTCTCGACCGCCTCCGCCGTCCCGGCGCAGCGCCGGAATACCCACTCGAGCACGCGGCTGTTCTCGCCGAAGCCGGGCCAGAGGAAGTTGCCCTCGTCGTCTTTGCGGAACCAGTTGACGTAGAAGACGCGCGGCATCCGCGCCCCCTCGCGAGCACCGACCTTCAGCCAATGGCTGAAGTAGTCGCCCATGTGGTAGCCGCAGAAGGGCAGCATCGCCATCGGGTCGTAGCGCAGCTTGCCGACCTCGCCGGCGGCGGCGGCGGTCGTCTCCGAGGACATGATCGAACCGAGGAAGACGCCGTGCTCCCAATCGAAGGCCTCGCGCACCAGCGGCACGACCTTGGAACGGCGGCCGCCGAAGAGGAAGGCGTCGATCGGCACCCCCGCCGGGTCCTCCCACTCGGGGGCGATCGAGGGGCAGGCGGCGGCCGGCGTGGTGAAGCGGGCGTTCGGATGCGAGGACGGCTTGTCGGAGGCCGGCGTCCAGTCTTCGCCGTGCCAATCGATCAGGTGCTCCGGCGGCTCGGAGGTCATCCCCTCCCACCAGACGTCCCCGTCGTCGGTTTTGGCGCAGTTGGTGAAGATCGAGTCGCGGGCGACGGTCTTCATCGCGTTCGGGTTGGTCTTCTCGCCGGTTCCCGGCGCGACGCCGAAGAAGCCCGCCTCGGGGTTGATCGCGTAGAGGCGGCCGTCGTCGCCGAACTTCATCCAGGCGATGTCGTCGCCGACCGTCTCCACCTTCCAACCGGGCACGGTCGGGATCAGCATCGCCAGATTGGTCTTGCCGCAGGCCGAGGGGAAGGCGCCGGCGACGTATTTGACCTCGCCCTCGGGTGAGGTCAGTTTGAGGATCAGCATGTGCTCCGCCAGCCAGCCCTCGTCGCGGGCCATCGCCGAGGCGATCCGCAGCGCGAAGCACTTCTTGCCCAGCAGCGCGTTGCCGCCGTAGCCGGAGCCGTAGGACCAGATTTCGCGGGCCTCCGGAAAATGGACGATCCACTTGTTCTCGGCGTCGCAGGGCCACGGCACGTCCTCCTCGCCGGCAACCAACGGAGCGCCGACCGAGTGCAGGCAGGGCACGAACTCCCCTTCGGGGCCGAGTGCATCCAGGGCGCCCTTGCCCATCCGGGTCATGATCCGCATGCTGGCCGCGACGTAGGCCGAGTCGGTCAGCTGCACGCCGACGTGGGCTATCGGCGAGCCCAGCGGGCCCATCGAGAAGGGCACCACGTACATCGTGCGGCCCCGCATCGAGCCCTCGAAGAGGCCGCGCAGCATCTCGCGCATCTCGCCCGGCTCGCGCCAGTTGTTGGTCGGGCCGGCGTCCCCCTCGCGCTCGGAGCAGATGAAGGTTCGGTCTTCGACCCGGGCGACGTCACCCGGGTCGGAGAGGGCGAGGTAGGAGTTGGGCCGCTTCGCGTCGGAGAGGCGCTCGAAGGTCCCCGCTTCGACCAGGGTCTGGGCGAGGGAGTCGTACTCAGCGGCGGAACCGTCACACCATTGAATGGTGTCGGGTTGGGTCAGCTCGGCGATCTCCTCGACCCAATCGAGGAGCTTTGCGTTGGTGGTCGGCGCGTCGGCCGTTGTCATCTGGCTCATCCGCCGCACTCTACTTATTGGGCTGGAGGCCGGTTACTTCCACGTCGGCGTCCTCGTTGAGGATCTTCAGCGTCGCCGTCTCCTGCTTGCCACCCGCCAGGGTGACGTCGCATTTGAAGGTCGCGTCGGTCTTGACCTCAACCCCAGAGGGGCAGTCGACCGAGGATACCTTCTGCCCCACGGACTTCTCCAGGTTCTGTTCGATCGCCGCCTCGGTCTTGGCGTCGTCGATCACGGTTTCGCCACAGCCGGTCGCGAAGATCGCCACGAGCCCGATCGCTGCCGCCAGGCGGCCGAAGTAGGTCAATCCTCCTCCTCTCAAGGGATTTCTCGCCGCAGTATCCCAGCCATGGCGGCAGGAGATCAGCGATCGAAGATCGGTGAGAGCGGATTCAGCGAGCGGGCCTTGCCATAGGCGTGCACCGCGGCGGCCGGGCGGCCGTCCTCGGCCTCGATCCGCGACGAGACGAGCCAGATGCGCCAGTTGGTCGGCTCCCTTTCGGCGGCTGCCCGCGCCGCTTCGCTGGCCGCCGAAAATTCGCCCTGCGCCTCCAGCACCAGCGCCTGCTGCAAGCGGGGCGAAGCGGCCCCCGGCTGCACGTTCTGCGCGGTTCGCGCCTCCTCCAGGGCAGCGGATAGATCGCCTTCGCGCGCATCGGCCTCGCTGCTGCGAACCAGGCTGGTCGAGGCGAGCGGGATCGCGATCGCGACGATCGCCGCGAAGGCGGTGGCCGCGGTCCCGATCCGCAGCCCCAGAGGAAGACCCTTTCGCGTCCCCCACTCCACGCGGCGGCCTCCGCTGAGCAGGACGGCGGAGAGCATCAGCAGGGCGACGGGGAGCACCGGCAGCTGCCACATCCAGTCGAAGGTGGCGGTGACGCAAAACGCCACGCATCCCGCGAGAGCGGCGGCCAGCGCGGAGCGCTCGCCGAGCGGGGCGGCCAGCAGAACGGCACAGCCCCCTCCCACGACCGCGGCCAGGAACCCGATCAGCAGGACGAGCCCCACGATCCCCAGCTCGCCGAGCGTCTGCAGGTAGAGGGAGTGGGTGTCGCGGACGATCTCGGGAACGTCCGCGTTGCGCGCCCACCAGTACTCGAAGGTGCCCGAGCCGGTGCCGGTGAGAGGATCGCTGGCGTTCTCCTTCACCGCCGCGCTCCAGAGCTGGTACCGGTTCTGCCCGGCGACGCTGCCAAGCCGGTCGGTCCCCGTGCCGGGACTGCCTTTCTCCTTGAATTCCGCCCACGCGTCCGAGGCGCGGCCCGGGGCGCCGGCGGCGCCGGCGACGGCGAGGACGATCAGCGCCCCGGCCGCGAGCGCGACCAGGGTGGTGCGCCGGGGCACCCGTGCCCAGGCAGGGCGTTCGCGGTTGCTGGCGGCAAGGACGATGGCTGCCTGCAGCAAGCCGACGATCGCGCAGACGGCGAGGACTATGAGCAGCAGCTCGTCGCCCTGACGGTCGGCGCTGGCGTTCATCAGCCCGTGCTGGAGAGCATCGCGGTGGTCGGCGGCGACGATCAGAACGAGGCTGCCGAGACCCGACAGCAGCAGCGTCGGCACGATCGAGAGCCTGTCCGGGGTCAGCGCCACGAACACGGCAAGGGCGAGGAAGGCAGCGGCGATGCCCCCTCGGGAGAGGGTCATGAAGGCGGTGAGGGCCATCGCCGGCAGGGCCGCGGCGGCGGCGGCGCGCCATAACGTCGCCCGGGCGCGGGTCGCTATCTGCAGGACCAGCGGCAGGCCGATCGCGATCAGCGCCGCGAGCCCGTTCCAGTAGTGCAGCGGGTAAGAGAGCCGTTCGCGGTTGCTGGTCAGGAACTGCGCGGTCTGATCGGCGGCTGGAAACCAGGCCGAGTGCAGGCGGGAGAGCAGCGCGATCGCCGCGACGAAGACGATGCCCGCGCCAACCGCGGCGACGACCCGGCGCGCGCCCTCGCGGTCGCGGGCGAACAAGGCCAGGACGAAGACTCCCAGGTAGGTGGCGACGCGAGCCAGGTCGGCCGAGGTCTTCTCGACGCTCTCGGTCCAAGTCAGGCTCAACGCGGTCCAGGCCACGAATGCGGTCAGCAATCCGAGACCCGCCAGCGCCAAGGTGCCCGGGCGGTGGTTGGGCAGGGCGCCGACGAGAACCCCGGCGATGAGCACCCACCAGACCGCGATTCCAACCTGATCGTGGACGAGCGGGTCATAGCCACCGCCCTTGAGGCCGAGGTAGGCGATCAGGCCAAAGCAGAAGAACCAGGTCCAGACGCCGCCCCAATCGATCCTCCGGGCAAATTCCTGCCCGGCGTCGTGAGACCGAATCGAAGTGGCATCCATCTGGTTTATCTGGGAAGCTGGGGCAGGGTCCAAAAGCTCCGGCGCAATCCTATTGACGCACCTGGACCGACTGAAAATGAAGGCACCCACTATCGGAATCGGCTTTGTGGCGGCAATCGCGCTGGCGTTGCCGGCGAGCGCCCTCGGGGCGGAAGAAAGCAGCTCCGTGGTGCCGCCGGAAAACTCCGCCGCCACCCAGTACACCGAGGCTGTGCCGACGGCCGGTGGAGACAAGCCGTCCGGCGGGAGCGGCAAGAAGCAGACGCCGGCGAAGGTCCTGGGAAGCAAGAACGCCGAGAAGCTCGAGTCGCAGGGCAGGGAGGGACGGGAAGTCGCCCAGGTCGTCGCCGAGACGGCGCCGCGGACGAGCGCGCCGGCGGACCCGGCGCCCGCACCCGTGGAGCCGTCCCCTGGCACCAGTGCCGCGAAGCACCAAGGCCAGAGCCAAGGTGGAGACGGAGCGAGCTCGGCCGGCGACGCCGGCAAGCAGGCACACCCCGAGCGCCACGCGGCACCACCCGTCACCGCGCCGCCGAAGACCTCAACCGAGCTGCCGAGCGGCTCCTCCGGCTTTGGCGAGGTGCTCGCTGAGGCGACCGGCTCCTCTTCTTCGGGCCAGCTCGGAGCGCTGCTCCCACTCGCCATCTTGGCCGCGATCGGTTGGTCGCTTGCATATTTCTGGCGACAGCGCCGACCGGCCGATTAGCGAAAGCACATGAGCGCTCCTGAATACCCCGCTGGGCTCTCGGCCCTGGCCAAGAGGCTTTCGATCTTGTTGCTGCTCGCGATCCTGGCGACCCTGTCCCTGGGCGCCACCTCGGCGAACGCCGGCGTGCGCGCCCTGCACACCGGCGTCTCCTACATCTACGACAACGATGTGGCCGCCTTCGAAAACGCGAAGCGGGCGGGCGCTCAGATCGTGCAGACGCCGCTGCGCTGGGCCTCGATCGCGCCGAAGAAAGTCCCGGCAGGCTGGAATCCCGAAGACCCCGCCGACCCCAACTACGACTGGGAATTCATCGACCAATGGGTCACGCGGGCGGTCGCCGTCGGCCTGACCCCCGTCCTGCAGGTCCGCGGAGCTCCATTCTGGGCGCACCGTTGCTCCTCCAGCGACACCGACGTCCCCTGCAACCCCGACCCGGGCGCACTAGCTGCCTTTGCCACCGCCGCGGCGCGGCGCTACAGCGGCAACTTCGGCGGCCTGCCGCACGTCACCTACTGGCAGGGACTCAATGAGCCCAACCTGAGCCTGTTCTTCATGCCCCAGTTCGAGGGCAACAAGCCGGTGTCGCCCGACCTCTACCGGGTGCTGATCAACCGCTTCTACGACGCGATCAAGGCGGTCGACCCATCGAACCTGGTGATCGCCGCCGGCCTCGGCCCGATCGCCGTGCCCAAGTACACGATCGGGCCGATGCGCTTCACCCGCCTGCTGCTCTGCATGAAGGGGCACAACCACCCGCGCCCGACCAAAGGCGACTGCGAAGGGGGCGTGCACTTCGACATCTTCGACATGCACCCCTACACGACCGGCGGCCCGACCCATGAGGGCGGCGTCAACGACGTCCAGCTCGGCGACCTCGCCAAGCTGCAGAGCCTGCTCGCGGCCGCCGACCGCGCCGGCAGGATCAAGGGAGCGTTCGAGCGCACGCCGCTCTGGGTCATGGAGCTCTCCTGGGACTCGAATCCGCCCGATCCCGGCGGCCTTTCGATGAAGATCCTCAGCCAGTGGACGGCCGAAGCCCTCTACCGCTCTTGGAACGTGGGGGTTGAATACTTCTTCTGGTACAGCCTGCGCGACCCCGAGCCCGAGCCCGATCTTCCCTTCAGCCAGACGGACCAGGGCGGCCTCTACTTCCGCGGCCCGACCGTCGCGCAGGATCAGCCCAAGCCGTTCATGACGGCCTTCCACTTCCCCTTCGTCGCCTACCCGAAAGCAAAAGGCCTCTCCTTCTGGGGCCGCACCCCGACCAGCGCCGGCGGCAAGGTCGTGATCCAGACCCTGAAGCGCGGCCACTGGCACAAGGCCTTCGTGGCCAAGGCCGACGCAGCGGGGATCTTCCGCGGGCTGGCGCCGCACCGCTACGGGCGCAACAGGAAAGGCGCGGCGCGGGCCGTCTTCCTCGGCCAGGGCTCGGTCCCCTTCCCGATGCGACCGGTGCCGGACTTTCCTCACGCCCCGTTTGGCTAGAACTACACTCTTGCCGGTGAACGCCCTGCAAGCGAAGCGGGAACCCTGATGTCCAGGGTGGGCATCGTCGGCCTCGGCTACGTCGGCCTGCCGCTGGCCGTCGGCTTCGCCGAGGCGGGCCACGACGTCGTCGGCCTCGACGCCGACGCGCGCAAGATCAAGGCTCTGAACGAAGGGCGGAGCTACATCGAGGACATTCCCTCCGACACCCTGGCGCCGCTCGCCGATCGCCTCAGGGCGACCTCCGACGTCGCCGATCTGGGGCCCTGCGAAGCGGTGATCGTCTGCGTGCCGACGCCGCTGACCGGCTCGCGCGAGCCCGACCTCACCTACCTGATCGATTCCGCCACGGCGCTCTCCGGAGTCCTGCGGGAGGGCCAGCTCGTCGTGCTCGAGTCGACGACCTACCCCGGCACGACGCGCGAGCGCCTGCTGCCGATCCTCGAGGAGTCGGGGCTGGCGGCGGGGCGCGACTTCCATCTCGCCTTCTCACCGGAGCGGATCGACCCCGGCCGCACCGACTACACCGTGCGCACCACCCCGAAGCTGGTCGGCGGTGTGACCCCGGCCTGCGCCGAGCGGGCGCGCGAGCTCTACTCGCTGATCTGCGACGAGGTCGTCGTCCTCTCCACCCCCGAGGCCGCCGAGCTGGCCAAGCTTCTGGAGAACATCTTCCGCTCGGTCAACATCGCCCTGGTCAACGAGCTCTCCCAGCTCTGCGACCGGCTCGGCATCGACGTCTGGGAGGTGATCGAAGCGGCCGCAACCAAGCCCTTCGGCTTCATGCGCTTCGACCCCGGGCCCGGCATGGGTGGGCACTGCCTGCCCGTCGACCCCTTCTACCTCGCCTTCAAGGCACGCGAGCACGACTTCTACCCGGAGTTCATCGAGCTCGCCGGCAAGATCAACCAGTCCCAGCCGGAGTTCTGCGTGGAGCGGATCGAACGCACGCTGAACTCGGCCGGCAAGCCGGTCAACGGCTCCCGCATCCTGCTGCTCGGGATCAGCTACAAGGCAGGGGTCGGGGACACGCGGGAGTCGCCGGCGCTGAAGATCGTGCGCCAGCTGCGCGATCTCGGCGGCGACGTCTCATATCACGACCCCCACGTCCCCGAGCTGCCCGAGCTGGGCCTCCGCTCGGCC
>DASSXC010000229.1:0-3804 GCA_035704205.1 Solirubrobacterales bacterium
CGCCGAGCGCAGCCGAAGCACGCGAGGCCGCCTCGCACTGCAGCGAGCGGGAGCGCGAGTCGATGCGAGTCGAGCGCCGCGCCGACGACATCTGCGCCGCCTTCCTGCTCGAGCGGGAGCTGCGCGAGCGCGCCCCCGGGACGCGACCTGCATCGAGGCCCTAGTTGGGCTCCGATGCATCTCCGGTCTTCGAGGGGGAGGTTTCGGGGCTGATACGTGCGGGGGCTTTTGTCGGTTTCGGCGGGGAGTTGGGGGACGTGTACGAGGGCTTCCTGCCGGCCCGGCGCATCGGCGGCGCCGAGCGCTTCGAGCTGAACGAGACCGAGACGGCGCTGGTCGGCCAGGATTCGCGGCGCAAGCTGCGGTTGGGTGATCCGATATCCGTCCGGGTGAGCGGTGTGGAAGCGGCGCGCGGTCGCGTCGATCTGGAGCCCGCGGAGAGCTGAGACGGTGGCCAAGAAGGGAAAGAAGAAACGCGAGCCCGCTTCCGGCGACGTCGCGACCAACCGGCGCGCCCGGCACAAATTCGAGTGGATCGAGAAGGTCGAGGCGGGGATCGTCCTGCGCGGCTCGGAGGTCAAGTCGCTGCGCAACGGCAAGGCGCAGATGGCCGATGCCTACGCGGTGATCGACGCCGGCGAGGTGTGGCTGCGCAACCTCCACATTCCGCCATATGAGCCGGCCAGCCGCGAGAACCACGAGCCGGAGCGGCCGCGCAAGCTGCTCCTCCACCGCGCCGAGATCGAGCGCTTGGTGGGCAAGACCGCCGAGCGGGGCCTGACCTTGATCCCCACCCGGATCTACTTCAAGGGGGCGCGGGCGAAGGTGGAGTTGGCCCTGGCTCGGGGCAAGGAGGGGCGCGACCGGCGGCGCGAGATCGCGGACCGGGACGTGCGGCGCGAGGTCGAGCGCGAATTCAAGGGCAGAATGAGGTAGCTTCGCGGGTATTGAGGTCCAATGGCTGACTTCGTGAGCGACAACATCCAGTACATCGTCGCCGGCCTGGTCGTGGCGATCCTGCTCTTGCTCCTCGTGATCAGCGTCGTGCAGCGGCGCAGCAAGGAGAAGGAGCAGAAGAAGGCGAAAGGCGCCGGGGCCCCGCCGCCTCCGCCCGCGCCGGGCGCGCAGCCGTCCCCGGCAGGCAAAGAAACCGCGCCCCCTCCTCCGCCCCCTCCCTCCGGTCAGCCGGTCAGCGCCAAGGAGAAGCGCAAGCTGGCGCGTGGGCAGCAGCGCGCGGCGCGCGGCGAACATCGCAAACGCCGTGGTGAAGAGGCCAAGCGACGTCGCGAAGAAAGGGCCAAAAAACGCGCCGAAAAGAGGCATAGGCCGAGTGGCGGCCGGCGGTCAGGACGCCGGGCAAAGAAGGAAGCGGTCAAAGCTGCCCAGGAGCTCGCGGCGGCGCGTGCGGCGCAGGAGCGGGCGCTGTACGAGCAGCAGCAGGGTGCACCGACGGCTCCCCAGCCCCCAGCGCCACCGCCCCAACCGGCGCCATCGGCCGCCCAGCCCCAAGTTGCGCCATACCCGGCCGTTCCGCCGCCACCCGTGCCCCCTCCACCGGTTCCGCCTGTCCCCGCCGGCGCGGTAACCCCACCACCACCGCAAATGCCGCCCCAGGCAGGCGCCGTGTCCCCGCCTGGTTACGACCCGGCCATCGCCGAACAGCGCGTGCAGGACAAGGTCGCCGAAATTCAGCGCGAGGAGGAGCGGATCCGGGTCGAGGCGGATCGCCGCATTGCCGAGGCCGAGCGACTCCAGCACGAGGCCGAAGCCCGGCAGGCCCAGACCGAGGCCGGCCAGACGACCCAGAGCATGCCGGCGGTTGCGCCGCCGTCATCCGCGCTGCCGACGCCCGATCTCCAAACCGCCGAACACCAACTCCAGCAGGAGCGCGAAGCACAGGAGCGTTCGCTTGCCGAGGCGCAGGAGCGGTTGCGGCAGATCGAGGAGAGGACCAAAGCGGCAGAACGCCGCGCGGCCGAGGCGGAGCGGCTGGCGAAGCTCAAAGCGCAGGAGAACGAGCGCCAGCAGCGCCTGCGGGAGATCGAGGAAAGCGTCGCCCAGGCCGAGGAGCGCGCCCGCGAGGCCGAGCGCCGCGCCGCCGCAGCGGAGCAGGCCGTGCTCGGTTCGGTCCAGGGTGGAGGTGCGGCCCCGCTGAATCCCCAGCCTCTTCCGCCGACGCCCCAGCCGCCGACGCCAGAACCACCACCAGCGCCGACGCCTCCACCGCCATCCCCCGAGCCTCCGCCGCCAGCGCCGCAGCCTCAGCCCGGGCCGCCGCCGACCCCGCCACAACCCGATCCCCAGCCGGGGCCCCCGATGCCGCCGCAGCCGGAGCCAACTCCGCCAGCGCCGTCGCAGTCCGGCGAGACGATCGAACTCAACAACGTCAGCTTCGAGCAGCTGAGGGGCCACGGTCTTTCCGTGACCCAGGCGACCCGGTTGCTGGCGCACCGCGAGCGCGTGGGGCGGTTCAACTCGATCGACGAGCTCGACGAGATCCCTGGCCTGCCGCGCGAGTTCGCCGAAGATCTGAAGCGCCGCTCCCGGGTCTGAGCCCGGCTACAGCCCGTAGGCCTCGACTAGCTTCAGCCAGATCTCGCTTCGGGTTGGGTAGGCGGCCACGGCGTGGCGTAGGCGGGGGAGTGGAACCTCGGCGACGATGGCGACGGTTGCTGCGTGGAGGAAGTCGGCGGTCTCGAAGCCGACGAAGCTCGCGCCGACGATCGTCTGCTTGTCTTGGTCGACCACCAGGCGGGTGGTGCCGCCCGTGCCCTTGCCCTGGAAGCTTGCGCCGGCCGTGCCGTCGGTTGGGACGTCGACGGCGTGGGCGTCGATTCCAGCTTCTTGCGCCTGGGCGAGGGTCTTTCCCGCTGCGGCTACCTGGGGGTCGGTGAAGGTGACGCGGGGGGAGCCGAGGCCTTCGGCGATCGCCTCGACCTTGCGACCGAGGACGTTCTCGGCGGCTACCCAGGCCTGGTACTTGCCCATGTGGGTGAAGAGGGCGCGGCCGTTGACGTCGCCCACGGCATAGAGCCACTCCCGGCCGCCGACCCGGAGATGCTCGTCGGTTTCCAGGAAGCCGTGTTCTCCAGGCTCGACTCCGGCCGACTCGAGGCCGATCCCCTGCGTGCGAGGGGTTCGACCGATCGCGACCAAGAGCTCTGCCGCTTCCGCCCCGCCGCCGTCGTCCAGCTCGACCGTCACCCCGGCGCCAGCGGAGGAGACCCGCTCGGCGAGCACCCCGGTGCGGACGTCGATCCCGTAGGCGTCGCGCAGGGAGGCGGCAACTTCCTCCCCGGCGAAGGGCTCCTCGCGGGGGAGGAGTCGATCCTCGCCCTCGATCAGCGTCACGCGGGTCCCCAGCGTCGACCAGGCCTGCGCCAGCTCCGAGCCGACCGGTCCGCCGCCGAGGATGACCATGCTCTCGGGAACGCGCTTCGAGGTCGTGGCGTCGCGGTTGTTCCAGGTCCGGACCGAGTCGAGGCCGTCGATCGGCGGCATCGCCGCGCCGCTTCCGGTTGCCACCACGACGGCTTTGGCCGCGGTCAAGGCAGTGTCGCCGACGAGGACCCGGCGCTCGCCGTCGAGGCGTCCCTCGCCGCGAAAGAGCTCGATGCCGCGTTCCTCCAGCCAGGGGAGCTGGCCGGAATCGTCGAGGTCGTGGATCACCTCGTCGCGACGATCGAGGACCGCCTGGGGGTCGAGGTCGCCGCTGACCGCCGCACTCACACCCGGCACCCGGCGGGCCTCGGCCAGGAGCTCTCCGGGCCGCAGCAGGGCCTTCGATGGCATGCAGGCGTAGTA
>DASSXC010000230.1:0-2681 GCA_035704205.1 Solirubrobacterales bacterium
CGTGAGGGTGATGACGGCGATGACGAGGGGAAGGTTCTTGCCCAGGCTCGCCTTCAGGTCGAGGAATTCCGCCGTGTAGCCGGAGACCAGCGTCGGCGCCGGGCCGTTCAGCGCGCGAATCGCGCGCACCGTGTCCTGCGACTCGTCGTCGAGCGAGTGGTCGGCGTCCACGCGCAGGCCGAAGTTGGCAACCGCCAGGTCGGGGGCAACGCGCCGGAAGGGGACCGGCGTGGCGATTCCCTCGACCGTGCCGATCCGCCGCGAGAGGTTGCGCAGCTGGGCTCGGCTTGCCGGTCCGTCGACGACGACTGGGATCGGCGTGCCGAGCGTGGTCGGGTAGTCCCGGTTGATCGTCACCACGACCTCGCGCGACGGTTCGCCCTCGGGGACGTTGTCGGTGCCGGGGAACGTCAGCTTGACGCCGAGCACGGGAACGGCGAGGAGCAACAGGAGGGCCGAGGTGGACAGCGCCACCGCGACCGGCCGGCGCATGACGCCGCGGGCGAGGCGGTACCACCCCCCGGATTCGTCGGAGACGGCGGGTCCGCGCCGCAGCGAGAGAGCATTGACCCGCTCGCCCAGCAGCGCCAGCATCGCGGGCACGACGAGCAGCGCGCCGAATGCGGCGAACATGGCGACGATCGCGCCGCCGGCACCGAGCGAGTAGAGGAAGCGCTGCGGGAGGAGCGTCAGAGCGGCCAGCGCGGAGGCAACCGTGAGGCCGGAGAAGATCACGGTGCGCCCGGCAGACTCGACCAGGCGGCGGTGCGATTCCCGGCTCGCGCCGTCGCGCTCCAGCTCCTCGCGGTAGCGCGTGACCATCAGCAGGCCGTAGTCGACCGCCAGCCCGAGCCCCATCGCCGTGGTGATGTTGAGGGCGAAGACCGAGGTATCGACGAATTCCGACATCACCAAGAGGGCGAGGAAGGTCCCGCCGACCGAGACCATGCCCACCACCAACGGGATCGAGGCGGCGACGACGCCGCGGAAGACGATCAGCAGCAGCAGGGCCAAAAGCGGGAAGGCGATCAGCTCCGCTCGGACCAGGTCGTGCTCGATCGTGTGGTTGGCCTCGTTGAAGCCCGTGGCGATGCCACCGACGGTGACGTCGAAGCTTCCCGACTCCAGGCTCCCCGAGGCTTCCTCGGCGGCGTTGGTGAGGACCTCCGCGTCACCGCTGGAGAAGTAGGCGTTGATCAGCAACGAGCGGCGATCGGGCGCAATCAGCTGCGCTGAGCCGCCGGAGAGCGGGTCTTCGACCCTGGCCACGCCCTCGAGCGCGAGCAGTTCGGCGGTCAGGCGTTTCGTTTCCTTGCGCAGGGCCGGCGAGCGGAGCGGTAGGCGCGTCTCGCCGGCCGGTGGCGTGACCCGCACGACGATGCCCGGCATCGCGTCGCTGCCGGTTTTCTCGATCAGCAGGTCCTGAGCCTTGGCGCTCTCGCCGTGGGGATCGTTGAAGCCGGCCGCCTTGAGGTGCTGCTGGACGTCTTTGCTGAGGGCGAAGGCAAGGAGGGTGAAGACGCCGACCGCGGCGAGGACCAGCTTCGGGTGCTTCCAGGTCAGGTCGGCGATGCGGGTCAATGCAAGACCCCACCCTCGACCGCCGGGGCGCGGTGGACCGTGAGGTTCATCACCCTGGGAAGCCCGGCGGGCGCTCAGTTCTCGTAGAGCTTGACGACGCGGACCGCGCCGTCGGGTGCTGCATCCACACAGAGGTTGCAGAGGACGCACTCGTCGAGGTTCCTGGTGACGATTTCGACGCCGGAGTCGGTGGCGGCGAAGATGTCGACGGGGCAGACTTCTTCGAGCTTCTTGGCGAGCTCGGCGTCGCCGGCGATCGAGGCGTCGACCTCGACGTCGATGAAGACCCTGTCCAGCGTCTCGGCCATCAGGCTGCCACCCCCAGCTTCTCCTTTACGGCATCGGGGATCTCGTCGATCCGCTCGACGACGCGGATGCCGGCGGCTTCGAGGCGGGCGATCTTCTCCGTCGCGGTGTCCTCTTTGCCCTCCACGATCGTGCCGGCGTGGCCGAAGCTCATCCCTTTCATCTCCTCGTCGTCCATGAACTTGCCGGCCATGAAGGCGACGATCGGCAGGCGGCTGTCGTTCTCCTTGACCCACTCGGAGAGCTGGGCCTCCATGCGGCCACCGGGCTCGGTGTAGATCACGATCGCCTGGGTCTGCTCGTCGGCCTCGAAGTAGGGCATCAGCTCGGCGTAGGTGGAGCCGATGATCGCGTCGCCGCCGATCGAGACGGCCGTGGAGACGCCGAGGCCGGCCTGGGTCAGCGAGGAGGAGATCTCGGTGGTCATCCCGCCGGAGCGGCTCATCACCCCGACCGGGCCGGGCGCGTAGGCCTTGGCGGCGTCTTTCGCCGGACCGCCGATGCCGCCCATCTTGCAGACCTCGGGGACGATCAGGCCGAGGCAGTTGGGGCCGATGATCCGCGCCCCGCGCATCTCGGCCAGCTCGACCATCTGGGCGACGTCGCGGCGCGGGATGCGCTCGGTGACGATCACGATCAGCTTGATCTCGTTTTCGATCGCCTCCAGCACGGCGTCCTTGGTGAAGGCGGGGGGGACGGTGACGACCGAGCCGTCGATCGGGCCGCCGTAGTGCTCGACCGCCTGGGCGACGGTGTCGAAGACCGGCACGCCGTGGACCTCGCGACCCTTGCGG
>DASSXC010000231.1:0-7165 GCA_035704205.1 Solirubrobacterales bacterium
CCTGGTCCTGCGCGACACCAACGGCAAAGAAGACGTCTATCAGTGGGAGGAGATGGGCGCTGGCAGCTGCAATGAGGAAAGCAGGGACTTCAGCCCCGCAGCCAGCGGCTGCGTCAGCTTGATCACCTCAGGCGGAAGCCCCTTCGATTCGGAGTTCGTCGATGCCAGTCCGAGCGGCAGGGACGTCTTCGTCCGCACCGGCCAGAGCCTCGTCGCCTCCGACCCGGGCCAGTTCGACATCTACGACGTCAGGGTCGGTGGTGGCTTCGCCTCTCAGAACCAGCCGCCTCCCGCACCGCCCTGCGAAGGCGAGTCCTGCCAGAGCCCACCGCCCTCTCCCAGGCACCCGACCCCCGCGAGCGCTGCCTTCGAAGGCGGCGGGAACCTCGCTCCTCGAGCCAGGTGCGCAAAGGGCAGGAAGCGAGTCGTGCAAAACGGCAAGGCGCGTTGCCTGAGAAGCAAAAGGCAAAGGCGAGCCAAGCGCCGCCACGGGAGGGCAGGACGATGAGCATCTCTAACCACAGTACGGAGGCGAACATGACCTTTTCACGCGCATAACTTTGGCCCGTCAGCGCACGAGCGTGCGCTGGTTGCTTTACGTTAAGGTAAAGGAATGCCAAAAATCTCTTCCAAGCATCAGGTGACTCTCCCGGCGAAAAGCCTCAAAGCCGTGGGGTTGAAGGCGGGAGACGAGGTGATCATCGAGCCGGAGGGTCCCGATCGGATCGTCGTCCATCGAGCTGAGCGAGACGTGAGTCAGGCGCTCGGAGTATTCGACGGGTTGTACGAGCCCGGCTATCTCGAGCAGCTGCGCGCCGAAGAGCGGGCGTGAGCGCCTGCGTGCTTGACACGGATGTGGTGATCGCCGCACTCGACCGGCGGGATGCGCACCACGGAAAGGCCGCTCGGGCGATCGAACGGATGAGCGCAAGCGGGACAGCCCTGCTGCTGTCGACGGTCAACTGCGCCGAGTCCCTGGTCAGACCGGCTGAAGACGAGCAAAGCCTGCAGACCGCCGTCAAGGCGATCGCGTCGCTTCAGATCCAGATCGTCCCACCCGATGCGGCGATCGCGAGAAACGCCGCGCGCCATCGCGGCCTCGGGATCAGCCTCGCCGACGGCTTTGCGCTGGCAACCGCGGGCGCATGTGACGCGACCGTGGCTTCCTTCGACAAGCGGGTACGCCGGGCGCTCCGGCCCGCGGGCCTTCGCCTCTGCGCTTCGCTCACCTAGCTATTCGAGCGCGAAGACCACGCGGACGGTGGCGGTGACCGTGGAGGCGCCGGGCTTCGTCGGCGGAGCCGTCTCCGCGGGCTGCTCCGAGCGGGACTGGGGCTGACCGGGGACGACTTCGGAGCCTTCTTCGATGGTCACCGCGGGGCCCAGGGTCGCGCCGGCGCGGGAGGCGAGGGCGGAGGCCTTCGCTTTCGCCTGGTCGAAGGCGGCGATCAGGGTGCTGTTGTAGGCGGCTTCCGGATCGTCGGGGAAGAACCTCGGACCGCCGGTTCCGGTGGCGCCCGCCGCGACCGCGACGTTGACCATTTCCCCGGCACGTTCCGGCTGATGCAGGATCACCGTGACGCTCTCGCTCGCCCGGTAGAGCGTTCGTTCGTTGCGGGAGACCTCGCGGACCGAGATCGCCCCCGTCGCTACATCGCCGGGGCCCACCCCGCCGATTCCCTGAACGGCGGCGATGACTTCCCGCAGGCGAATCGAGACCACCCGCAGGGCGGCCGTTCGCGACCGCCGTTCCTTGCTCACCGAGAATCTCAGGCTCGCGGTGTCGTTGGGCACCTCTTGAGTCGCCGTCCCCTTGACCGAGACGGTGCGCTCCTCTGCCGCGGCGGAGGCGGGAACGAGCAAGGCCAGCGCGATGAGCGCAAAGAGTGCGGATGTCCGGACCGTTGGCTTCATCGACGCTTCCCAGCCCAAGGGACCCTAGGCCCGCCTTCGGATGGCCCTCAGCTCGCCGGCGTACCGTCGGCCGCACTGCGCAGGGCCGCGACGTCGAGCTTCCTCATGCCCAGCATCGCCTTCATCGCCCGCTCGGCCCGGCTCCTGTCGGGATCGGCGAAGAGCTCTTCCATTCCGGTCGGCACGACCTGCCAGGAGAGGCCGTAGCGGTCCTTGAGCCAGCCGCACGGACCCTCCTCGCCGCCCTCTGAGAGCTTGTCCCAGAAGTAGTCGATCTCATCCTGGTCCGCGCATTCGATCGCGAAGGACACCGCCTCGTCGAACTTGAACTCAGGGCCGCCGTTGATGCCGACGAAGCGCTGGCCGCCGAGCTCGAACTCGACCGTCATCACCATGCCGGCCTCGCGCGGCGCCCCCTCGGTGTAGTGGGTGACGTTGACGATCCGCGAGTCGTCGAAGACGGAAACGTAGAATTGCGCGGCCTCCTCGGCCTCGGTGTCGAACCACAGGTTGGGGACGATCTTCTGCTGCATGTGCCTCACCTCCTGGCCTCCGTGTACCCGATTGCCAACGGGACTATCCTCCCTGATCAGTCCCAAATCCGGGCGGTTAGCTCAGTTGGGAGAGCACCTCCCTTACAAGGAGGGGGTCACTGGTTCGAGCCCAGTACCGCCCATCGCCGCGCAGGCCCGATCAGGGGATCTTCAGGCCGGTCTCGCGCTCGGAGACCTCCCAGAGGCGGTCGATCGCTCGCCTCATGCCGAGGCGACGGAGGATCGGCTTGCGGACCGGGGGGCCGTTGTTGACGAAGAGCGGGCCGTAGAACTGGCCGCCCTTGGCGGCCGGGTCGGTCGCGGCGCGGAGCTGGGAGAGCGCGCCCTCGGCGGGGGACATGCCGGTCGAGCGGGCGAGGCCGAGGAAGAAGCGCTGCGAGAGGCCGCCGCCGGTCTCCTCGACGCTGACCGCCTGCAGCTCGGTGTTGGAGAGGCCCGGGTGGGCGACGAGGCTCGCCGCCGGCGCGCCCGCCTGGCGGAGCCTGCGATCGAGTCCGAGGCCGAAGTGGAAGTTCGCCAGCTTGGCCTGGCCGTAGGCGCGCCACGGTCCGTAGCGTCCCTCCAGGTGGGGGTTCTTCGGGTTCACCGCCCGGCCCATGTGGTGGGCGGTGCTCGTCACCGTGACGATCCGCGCCGCCTCGGCGCGCAGCAGCGCCGGCATCAGCAGCGCCGTGAGGGCGAAGTGCCCGAGGTGGTCGACGCCGAACTGCATCTCGAAGCCGTCGGCGGTCCTGCGCTCGGGGATGCCCATCACGCCGGCGTTGTTGACGAGGATCTCGATCGTCCCGTGACTGGCGAGGATCTGCTCGGCGGCGGCGCACACGGACCCCAGCGAGCCCAGGTCGAGCCGCACGACCTCAAGCGCGGCATCGGGCACGCCGCGGCGGATGTCGGCCTCCGCCTCCGCCGCCTTTTCCCGGTTGCGAGCGGCCATCACAACCGTCGCCCCGGCGCCCGCCAGAGCGCGCGCGGTCTCCAGCCCGAGGCCACCGTTGGCGCCGGTGACCACGGCCGTGCGGCCGGTCAGGTCGGGAATGTCGGCGGCGCCCCAGCTCACCGACCCCACGTTAGTGCGAGATCGCTAGCCTCGACTGGATGGCACACATGGGTGGTACCGCCAGCGCCGAGATCGCCGCTCCGATCGAGCAGGTCTGGGCGGTCGTGGAGGACGTGCTCATCGCCCCCGAGTGGCAGGGCGGCCTGGTCGAGGTGTCGGCGCTCGAGCGCGACGGCGAGGGTCGCCCGACCCTGGTCGAGAGCGTCAGCGACATCAAGGTCAGGCGCGTGAGGACTCAGGTGCGGTTCAGCTACGACCCGCCGACGCGCCTCTCCTGGACCCAGGAGAAGGGCGACCTCAAGTCGGTCGAGGGGTCCTGGGTGCTGGAGGACCTCGGCGAGGGGAAGACGCGGGCGACCTACACGCTCGACGGCGACCCCGGACGGGTGCTCGGAATGGTCATCCGCGGCCCGGTCGAGGCGGCCGCGCGAGCAATGCTGGTCAACGCTCGCCCGGGCGAGCTGAAGGCGCGGGTCGAGAGCGGACGCTGAGCGCCCCGCTGGATTCCCGCGAATGTCGTAACTTCACACCGTGGCTGACAGGGATCTCTCCGTCGTCGTCTTCGGCGCCAGCGGCGTCACCGGGCGGCGCGTCGCGGCGTACCTCGCCGAGCGCGCCGGGGAGGTCGATGCCCGCTGGGCCGTCGCCGGCCGCGACCCGGCGAAGCTCGAGCGCGTCCTCGGCGAGATCGGCGTCGCCGCCCCCGAGACGATCGCCGCCGACGTCGGCGACCCCGCCTCGCTGGCGGCGATGGCCTCGCGCACCCGTGTCGTCCTCGACCTCGTCGGCCCCTACACGCTTTACGGCGAGCCGGTGATCGAGGCCTGCGTCGCGGGCGGCGCCCACTACGTCGACCTGACCGGGGAGATGCCCTTCATGCGCCGCACGGTCGACACCTTCCACGATCGTGCCGCGGCGGCCGGGGTGAAGATCGTCCAGACCTGTGGCTTCGAGGCGCTGCCGCCCGACCTCGCGGTCCTCCTCGCCGCCGAGACCGCACGCGAGCGCTGGGGGGAAGATCTCTCCGAGGCCGACGTCGACGTCGTCACCCGCCAGCCCGCCGGCCGCATCGGACCCCAGGACCTGATCTCCGGCGGCACCCTGCAGAGCATGGCCGAGGCGCTCGCCGAGGGGGACGCCGCCCAGGTCGCCGATCCCGCGGCGCTGATCACGGACCCCGAGCTTGCCGCCGCGGTCCGCCGCCGCAGCCCGATCGCCCTCGCCCCGCGGACCAACGCCCGCGGCGACGTGATCGCGCCGATGACGCCGATTGCCTTCATCAACCCGGCCGTGATCCACCGCAGCGTGGCGCTGCTCGCCGCCGAGCGCGGCGGCGGCGAGCCGCTGCGCTACCGCGAGGGGATAGCGATCCCGGGCGGCAACGCCACCCTGCCGCTGCGCTACGCGGCGGCCGGGGCGCTCGCCGGCATGCAGGCGGGCTTTCGCGGCCTGACCCACGCCGGCCCGGCGATCCGGCAGCGCTCGGCCGCGGTCATGCGCCGCGTCCTGCCGTCCTCCGGCTTCGGCCCCTCCGGCGACAAGCTCGACCGGTGGTCCTGGCACCTCACCGCCGACGCCCGCACTCCCGGCGGCCACTACGTCAAGGTCGACCTCGACGCCGACGGCCACCCCGGCTACCTGACGACGGCCAAGCTGCTCGGCGAGGTCGGGCTGCTCCTCGCCGAGTACGGCGCCACGCCCGCCCGATCCGGCTGCCTCACCCCGGCAACCGCGATCGGCACCGCCGGCCTCGACCGCTTCGAGCGCGCCGGCGCCCGCTTTTCCGTCTCCTCCTAAGGGACCAGCAAGCGCATCCGACTTTTACCCCACTAGAGGTGGGTGAAAGTCGGATGCGTTACCGCGTCGTCGGGGCGCCGAGCTGCGGCGTGACCGTGCCGCCGCGCTGCCGCTCGGTCTTGGTGACCACGTCGAAGAAGACGTCGTTGCGGCCGCGCCGCATGCGGTAGGGAAAGAGGCTGCGGGAACGGCGGCTGGCGGCGGCCATCGCCCGGAAGCTCGCCTCGTGGGCGCGGCTCCAGCGGATGCCGAAGATCTCGCGCACGCGCGCCGGCAGCGTTCCCTTGATCAGGTGGTTCTGCAGGACGATGTTGCCCCGCGCCGGAGCCGGCACCGGCTGGCGGAACGCCACCAGCGGCGCCATCTCCAACCCGTGCCGGGTCACCTGCAGGTCGGGTGCGGCGAGCTTGCCGTCGAACCACCGCTTGAACTCGACGTGGCTCGCCGGCACCTCGCTGCGCGGCAGGCCGAACAGCTCGCCGAAGCGGACGTAGTCCTGCCAGAGCCGCTCGCGCTCGTCGGGGTCGAGCGGCCGCACCAGCGTCTCGTACATCTCCCGCCCGGAGTCGGCGATCACCGCCATCGTCCACAGCATCAGCTCGGGGTCGAAGGCGGAGTAGGGGGTGCCGGCGGCGTGCGGGCCGGCCGCCTCGGGCAGCTCGCCCTTGACCCGCTCGTGCAGGCGCCGGACCTTGGCGAGCACCGCGTCGGCCTCCTCGCGCGTGCCGAGGAAGACCGTCTCCTGGATCTTCGCCGTGCGCGCCAGCCGCTCGAACGGCCGGTTGCCCGACCAGGTGGAGAGCATCGTGCCCGTGTAGGTGAGCGGTTCCAGGGCGCCGATCAGCAGGGCGCGCTGCCCGTAGAGCAGGCCCACCGCGCGCTCGCCGTGCACCCGCCGCGCCATCGACTGCCCCGGGGGGAAGTAGTGCTCCTCGCTGGTCCGCTCAGGCTCCACTGAGCGGAGATGCTACTCGGGCGCCGGCGGCTCGGCGGAGAGCACGACGCCCGCGGGAAGGGACTCGCGCGCGGGCATATCCTTCTCCCGCAGCTCGTGCGCGGCGAAGATCTCGTCGAGGTCCTCGCGGGTCAGCGTCTCGCGCTCGAGCGCGTTGGCGGCGAGGTCGTCGAGGCACTCGCGGTTCGCGTGCAGCAGGGCCCGCGCCCGGCGGTAGGCCTCCCGCGCCAGCGTCATCGCCGCCACGTCGACGTCGCGGCGGGTGCGGTCCGACAGCGCGTAGTCGCCGGTGGGCAGGGCGATCGGCGGCGCCCCGTCGGCGTCCAGCGCCACACCCATGCCGAACTCGGCGACCATCTGGCGGCAGACCATGTGCACCCGCGCCAGGTCGTCGACCGCGCCGGAGTAGGAGGCCTGCATGACCTCCTCCTCGGCGGCCCGCCCACCCAGCAGCGTGACCAGCTCGTCGAGCAGCTCCTCGCGCGAGCGCAGGTAGGTGTCCTCCTGCGGCGAGTGGCCGACGAAGCCGAGCGCCGGCCCGCGCGGCACGATGCTGAGGATCTCCGGCGGGTCGAGGCCCAGCAGCCGCCGGCAGAGGGCGTGCCCGGCCTCGTGGTAGGCGACGATCCGCCGCTCCTTCTGGTTCAGCCGCCGCGCCTGCTGCGAGCCGACCGACTGGCGCAGCAGCGCCTCGTCGAGGTCCTGGCGGGCCATCGCCTCGCGACCGGCCCGGCCGGCGATGATCGCCGCCTCGTTGAGCGCGTTGGCGAGCTGGGCGCCGGTCATCCCGGTCGTCTTGCGCGCCACGTCGGTCAGGTCGAGGTCGGCGCCGAGCGGCTTGCCCTTGGCGTGCGCGCGCAGGATCGCCTCGCGGCCGTCACGGTCGGG
>DASSXC010000232.1:0-3640 GCA_035704205.1 Solirubrobacterales bacterium
CGGCCTGCGCCACGCCGGAGTAGCCGAGCAGGCGCTTCAGCGAGTCCTGGCCGATCGCGCCGACGTTGCCGATCACGATCGAGACCGCAGCCAGCACCGCGAGCGCGACGTCCCAGTCGCCGGACTCGGGGATCAGCGCGACGTCGAAGAAGCGCACGAAGACGGCGAAGGCGGCCGCCTTGGTGGCGACGGCCATGAAGCTGGTGATCGGCGAGGGTGCGCCCTCGTAGACGTCGGGCGTCCACTGGTGGAAGGGGGCGATCGAGGTCTTGAAGGCGAGGCCGACGGCGACCAGGGCGATTCCCACCAGGACCAGCGGGTCGCCGAGCAGGCCGGCGTGGCCGATCCCCGCTGCGATGCCGAGGAAGTCGGTCGATCCCGAGCCGCCGTAGAGGAAGGCCATGCCGTAGAGCAGCGTCGCCGAGCCGAGCGAGCCGACGATCAGGTACTTGAGGCCGGACTCGAGCGAGCGCTCGCGCACCATGTTGGTCGCGCAGAGGATGTAGAGGGGGATCGAGAGGGTCTCGATCGCGACGAAGAAGCTGACCAGGTTCTGCGCCTGGGCGAGCAGGACCATGCCGAGGACCGAGCCGAGCAGCAACGCGTGGTACTCGCCCGAGCCGGCCTGTTCGGCGGCGGGCTCGCGGATCGAGAGCAGGACGGCGAAGACGGCGGCGGCGATCGCGATCAGCGAGATCGAGATCGCCAGGTCGTCGAGGCGGAGCGCCCCGGCGACGAGGGTGACCGGCTCGTTCCAGTTCCAGATCAAGAGGGCGGCCGTCGTCGCCAGGGCGATCAGGGTCAGGCTGGGTGCGATTCGGCGCAGCGGCTTGGAGACCGCCGTCAGCAGGACGATGCAGACCGCCGCGGTCAGCGCGATGACCGGCGAGAGCGCGGCGTAGTCGATGTGGGGAGCGTTGAAGTTCATCGAGGCTCCCCTTGGGGGACGGGGCTGATGTGCCCGAACCATTTGTCCTCACGACCAGAGGACGCAAGCCGTGCCTCCGGCGCCGGACTCCCGGTCGCAGCAGCGACCGTTTCCTGCACCGACGTGTCGGTGCGCTTCAGGATCAGCTGTGGGTACAGCGCCAGGCCGACGATGCAGAGCACGAGCGGTGCCAGTACGAGGCCGTCGCGGAGGCCGATCTCGCGCGTCGCGACCCCCTCCGGCTTGCGGTTGTGCATCGTGCGCTGGTAGAGGCGCAGCGCGTAGAAGGCCGACAGCGCGACGCCGCTGATCGCGACGAAGGCGAAGACGATCTTCGCCTGGAAGAGGCCGTTGAGGATGTAGAACTCGCCGATGAAGTTGGCCGAGCCGGGCATCGCCAGGGTCGCCAGGGTGACGATCAGGAACAGCGCCGCCAGGACGGGGGCGCGCATCGCCATGCCGCCCATCTCGCGCAGGTCCTCGCTGCCGCTGCGCTCGGCGAGCAGCGCGACGATGATGAACAGCGGCGCGACGACGAGCCCGTGGTTGACCATCTGCAGGATCGCCCCGTCGGCCCCGTCGGCGCGCAGGGCGAAGATGCCGGCGGTGATGAAGCCGAGCTGGGCGACCGAGGAGTAGCCGCCGACCAGGCGCACGTTGGTCTGGGTGAAGGCCATCACCGAGCCGTAGAGGATCGAGGCCAGGGCGATCACCAGGACGACCTCCTGGAACTGCACGGTCGCCTCGGGGAAGAGCGGCAGGACCACGCGCAGGAAGCCGTAGGCGCCGACCTTGGCGAGCACGCCGGAGAAGACCGCCAGGACCGGCAGCGGCGCCGCCCGGTAGGCGTCGGGCATCCAGCCGTGCAGGAGGAAGGCCGGCATCTTGACCAGGAAGGCGGCGGCGAAGAACCAGAAGATCCAGCGCTGGCTGCCCTCGCCGATCGGGTGCTGGGCCAGTTCGGCGATCGAGAAGCTGATCTGGCCCCCGTCGGCGGCGATGATCGCGGTGGCGATCGCCCCGACCAGCATCAGGAGCGAGCCGATCAGGGTGTAGACGATCATCTTCAGGGTCGCCGCCGAGGCGGTCGGCCCGCCCTCGCGGTCGCTCCCCCAGGCGCCGAAGAGGAAGTAGAACGGGACCAGCATCAGGTCGAAGAAGAGGACGAAGAGGAGCAGATCCTGGGCGACGAAGGCGCCCAGGGTCGCCGTCTCGCCGAGCAGCATCATCAGGAAGAAGAGGTGCGGTCGATCCTGCTCGCGGAAGGCCGCGAACGCCGTCCCGCCCAGCCAGAGCAGCGCGGTCAGCAGCACCAGAAAGACGTTGAGCCCGTCGATGCCGAGGCTGTAGTGGACGCCCAGCCCGGGGATCCAGTTGACGTCGTAGGTGTCCTGCAGTCCCGACGCGCCGGAGTCGAAGCCGGCGAGCAGGGCGATCGCGATGCCCAGCGTCACCGCTGCGCCCGCAGTCGCCCACCAGCCCACCGCGCGCTTGGGCAGGGCAAGCCCGGCGAAACCGAAGATCAGCGGCGTCCAGAGCAGCGAGTTGATCATGAGCTGCTCAAGAGGAAGTAGAGGGCGAGTCCGGCGAAGCCGGCGATCAGGAGCAGCGCGTAGGAGCGCACGAAACCGCTCTGCACGACGCGGACGATCGCGCCCGCCTCGCCGACGGTCTCCTTCGTCCCGCTGACCAGGCCGTCGACGACGAAGCGCTCGAAGGTCGAGTTGGCGAAGCGGCCGATCGCCAGCGCCGGGCGGACGACGAGGAAGTCGATCGCCTCGTCGAAGTACCACTTGTTGAAGGCCAGCTCGTAGAGCGGCCGGAAGCGCTCGCGGAAGGCCGCGGGCACGCCGGGGTTCCGCGCCCAGAGCAGCCAGGCGGTGGCGATGCCGAGCAGCGAGATCGCCCCGCCGATCGCGAGGCCGCGCCACTCGGCGCCGACCGAGGGGTGGATCTCGGCCAGCGGCGAGTCGTGGAAGGCCGGCTCGAGGAAGCCGAAGAGGACGTTGTCGACGCCGGGGACCTGGATCAGGCCGGCGAACAGGGCGCCGAAGCCGAGCAGCGCCATCGCCACCGCCATCGGCCAGGACTGCTCGGCGATGTGGTGGTGGGCCCCGGGGAAGCCGACTTCGGTGTCCTCCTCCTCTTCGTTGGCCGGGTTGATCGGCGGGCCGTGGTAGAGCTCACCGGTGTCGATCAGGTGCTGCGCCTCCTCGCAGGGTCGGCCCGGCAGTACGCGGAAGATCAGGCGGAAGGTGTAGAGCGCGGTGAGGAAGGCGCCGACGTATCCGCCGACCGCCATCCACGTGTACATGCCGCCGCGCGCCTCGGCGTAGGCGAGGATCGAGTCCTTCGAGAAGAAGCCCGAGGTGAGCGGGAAGGCGGCCAGCGCCAGGCCGCCGACCAGCAGCATCAGCGAGGTGAACCGCATCGCCTTCCAGAAGCCGCTCATCCGGTCGATGTCCTGGCGGTTGGCCATCGCCGAGATGATCGAGCCGGCCGCCATGAAGAGCAGCGCCTTGAAGAAGGCGTGGGTCATCAGGTGGAAGAGGCCGGCCGAGTAGGCGCCGATCGAGACGCCCATGATCATGTAGCCGATCTGGCTGATCGTGGAGTAAGCGATCACCTTCTTCAGGTCGGTCGCGACCAGCGCGACGGAGGCGGCGAACGTCAACGTGATGGCGCCGATCGCGGCCGAGATGTCGGCCGCGG
>DASSXC010000233.1:0-2002 GCA_035704205.1 Solirubrobacterales bacterium
GGCGGGGATCTGATCCCAGCCGGGGCGGGACCGAATGCGATCCGGCACGACCTTCTTGCCGCACCAGGAGGCGAGGATCACGTCCGGGCGGGTCGCCGCGATGACGTCCGGCGTGACGATCCGGTCCTTGGCCGCAGCACCCGCGCGAAGATGGCAGCAGACGTCGTCGCCGCCGGCGATCTCGATCAGCTCGGAAACCCAGCCGATCCCGGCGATCAGCGGCTCGTCCCACTCCTCAAAGAAGACGCGCGGTCGGGGGCTTCGATGCTGCTGCTCGCGCGCGATCGCCTCGAGGCGCCGAGCCAGGGCGTCCGCCAGCGTGTTGGCGGCATCGCGGCGATCGATCAGCGCCCCGAGGGTGCGGACCATCGCGAGGATGCCGGCCACGTCGCGCTGGTTGAACAGATGGACGGCGAGGCCGGCGCGGGCGAGGTCCTGGACGATTCCGGCCTGGAGATCGGAGAAAGCAAGGACCAGGTCGGGCGCAAGCGCCACGATCTTCGCCGTGTCGGCCGAGGTGAACGCAGAGACCCGCGGCTTCTCGCGCCGGACCCGCGGTGGCCTGACGGCATAGCCAGAAACGCCCACGATCCGGTCTTCCTCGCCAAGGAGATAAAGGGTCTCGACCGTTTCCTCAGTCAGGCAGACGATCCGCTCGGGTGGGAACCGGCGCATGTCTCACGCCCGGTCGCCGAGCGCCCGGATGTGGTCGGCGATCCGTTCGTTGGTGCCGTACAGGAAGTGGTTGGCCATCTTCTCCGAGTAACGGCTGGCCTCGGTGGTCCGCCCGACCGCTTCGGCGACCTCTCGGATGAGCATCGGCGACGCGCCACAGCAGACGCCGAGATAGTGGACGCCCAGCCCGTATGCCTCTTTCGCAAAGGCGCCGATCTCGTACCGATTGCAGTAGAGCGGATCGAGGGCGGTCGGGAAGGTACGCCCATGCGGGGAAGGGCACCGGCAGGGGCCGTGATCGGACAAATTGAAGAACGTCGGTTCCTGTTCCGTAGTCCGGTAGGGGACCGGCAGGGCCGCGACGTGGCAGGAAACGGCTTTGCGGATCTCCTTGAGCCAGGGCAGCATCGTCGCCGGCCCGCGAAAGCAGTTCATGCCGACGACATCGGCGCCGCGCGCCTCCAGCTCCTTGCAGGTCTCGACGATTTCGATACCGTCCATCATCCGGTTCTCGGCCATCGGCGCGATCGTGACCACCGCCGGCAGACCCGTTGCCTTGATCGCCTCGAGCGCCTCGAAGGCTTCGCCGGCATAGTAGAAGGTCTCGCCGATGATCATCTCGGCGCCTTCCTCGACCGCCCAGCCGACCATCTCGTCGAACATGGAGCGGACCTCCGCCTGCGCCGACCTATCCTTCGGGTGCCAAATGTTGGTGTTCGAGATGTTGCCGGCCATCAGGTTGCCGGGCTTGTCGTCGGCGACCTTCCTGGCGAGCCGGAGCGCCGCGCGGTTCAGCGGCTCGAGCAGGCTTTCCTTGCCGATGACCCGCATCTTCTCACGGTGACCGTTGTAGGTGAATGCTTCGACGATGTCGGAGCCGGCACGCTGATAGTCGCGATGCAACGCCTCCAAGGCCTCCGGATGATCGAGCGCAACCTCCGGCACGAACTCGCCTGCCGCCAGATAGCCCCGGCGTTCCAGTTCGAACAGAAAGCCCTCGGCGCAGATCACCGGGCCGGCGGCGAGTCGGGCGACCAGGCCCGGCCTGGCGTCGTCCTGGTCGGGTCGGACTGTCGTCATAGGTCCTGAAGTCCTTTGGCGTGTGTCGGGCCTGCGGCCACGGCGGCGCGTTGTGCCAATAGCCCGGAGATCGCGGAGAGGATTAGCAGATCCGCGCAGCCCCTGCACGGCGGGCATCGCACCTCTCCGATCGGCCACCGCGATCCAACGAGCCGTCCCAGGGCTGGTTTCCGTGAATTGCCAGCCCTAGTGGTAAATGGTCCAGCTCCCGGTACCGACAGCCGCAACCGCGGTGGCGCACAGGCCA
>DASSXC010000234.1:0-8581 GCA_035704205.1 Solirubrobacterales bacterium
CCAGGCACTAATTCGAATTAGTGCCTGGAACCGCCGGGATGCGCCCGGATTGGCGCGGAGTGCGGCTGGTGCCGGCCTTCACGTACGCCAATAACCCGAGGCTCCATTGAGGAGACGTCTTGACTGACCCAAGGAGAGGCAGGCAGATCTAGCAGGACCGATACGAAACTGTGAACGATCTTTAACGTCCGGCGCCGACTCTAAGAATCCCGGTATGCCTGTAGATCGCCGCCTCACTTTCTATGCATGGGCGGACGCCAACGAGCTGCATCCGTTTGATCGGCTGCAGGCGGCGGCCACGGTGGCAGGCCTGGACAAGGTGGGCATCGTTCTCGAACATGGTGACGATGAACTGACGGCTATTGAGGTTGTGTCACGAGGTAAAGGCGACGCACCAACCAAGCTCTTGGTTCATGCCCTTCACGGACCTGGTAGTCGACCAAGCGAGTATGGGCCAGGTGAAGGCACCCGAACGATTCAAATCGGAAAAGGTCGATATACCGCCTTTACCGGACATATGGTGATTTGGCCAGACAAGATCGCTGCGATTGACCTGTATGCGAACTGTCCAGGGCTAGGTCGTGTCGCGGTGTACTTCCGCAAGCAGGCCAACCAGCGCGTCGTATTCAGACCCCTTTACAACCAAGGAGCGGCTGATCGGCTAAAGGATCTCGATGGAATACGCGGGGTTGACTTCGCCATTCACGATCCACACAAGATTGCCCAGGCACGAAAACGAGGGATGCTGCGTTCCATCTTGCCGTCCCGCAAGTTCCCATCAATACGTGTTTCGGCAGGTATGAGTCGCAAACAACCCAAGGATTCCTACATCGAGCCGGAGGTTGAGGATGAGTTGATGGAGCTGGCGGACTCGGCTGAGCATTTTTTTGATCGGCTCATCGTCAGGGGACTCAGCAAGACGAAGAAGACGAAGACTGGCAAGAAGAAGTCAATCCGAGTAAATCTGCTCTCAGAGCGACTGCACATCGAACGCGCTCTCGCCGACGATGAAGCAAATCCGAGCCTTCCGAAGCAAGACGCTGTCTTCGATGCGATTGTGAAAGCTCGCAAGAAATTGGAGAAATCAGATGAGCTGGAAGACGCTGTTGAGGCACGTTTGTCCCTAGACGAGGCGTAACCTCGCTCTGTGAAGGCGGTGGACTGGGCAGATGATCACCCTGGCCTGACTGCTGTTTCTTTTGCCATATCTGTATTTGTCGTGCTGCGTATTTGGTCCGCCTTGCACGACGGGTCGCTGCTATTGGCAAGAGCAGACCCGGATTCAAGACTTGAGATCTACGGGCAGATAGGAGCAAGCGCCGTGGCAATTCTCGGCGTTTCGCTTACCGTTCTCGCCATCTTGCTCGCCCTTCCAGATCGCCCGGCAATCGCCGACATTCGTGACAGCGATACTTGGCCACGGCTCAGGGGTCTCCTCCTCGTCATCGCTCTGCTCGCCTTCATTGGACTCGTATCTGCGCAGATAGGCGCTGCGGTCGATAACCAGATGTCCGGATGTGAATTCGTTGAGCAGATTGTGATCGCATCGGCCGTCGCAACGGTCGCAGCGATGGGGGTCGCAGGAGTGACCTTTTGGCTGGTTCTCCAAGCGACGGACGAACCATCTGACCCAAGCCGAGGGCGGGGGCAGGGACGATATCCATAGAACTTCCACTTCGGATCAGTGCCCGGAGCGGCCCCGGGGGCACGGTGATCGGCGTCGATTGCGCACGATCTCACCTCACTGTCCCGTCGTCGCGGAGCTAAGTTCGCACCGTCACCTACTTCGAGAGCCGGCGGTGGAAGGGCTGCTTGCGTCTCGCCATCGCGATGACCGAGTCATAGCGGATCAGCCTGGGTGATCTTGAACCAGAAATCCATACGGCTGGAGTTCGCAGTGTCGGCGGCGGGCTCACTCAGGCTTTTTTCGTGGGGTAGCGATCGGTGCCGGGACGCTCCGGATCGTCTCGCCACCAGGTCTCCCCGCAGCTGGTACAGACTAGGTCGCCGGTGTCGGCGCCGAGGTGATACTCCTTGTCTTGGGTGGAGTGCTCACAGGGGGGTTGCCTTTCTCCGCCCATTCCCTGCGCAATTGGGCCACCTTCTTCATCTGCACCATGTCGAGGCTACCGACTTACGACGAACGTCTTGTTGCCACGGGCGGGCCCGAGGTAACTTTGCGCTAGGCAGCGAGTCGGTATCGCCCAGTGCGCTTGCCGACCGACTCGACGGAACTGGAACGATTGATTTGGGCGAGGAAGGTATTTAGCGGCGCTTTGCCGGCGACCAGATGACCGCGCTCGCGCAGTAGCTCGAACCACTCGCGATAGTGGACCTCCGTGCCAACCCCGCGCTCCTCGCTCAGCACCTGTAGTGCGATTGCCTCAAGGTGGCGACCACGCAGGCGCACGTTGGCGTCCTCAAGGCGCATCTGGGGTTGGCGGCCGAGCACGGAGTCGATCTCGCCTAGCACCCGCTCGTCGTAGTCGAGCTGAATCTCAAGGTCGATAACGATTTGGCGCAGGATCTCAAGGCGCTCCTGCTCCTCGCCAACCCTCGTCACCAGGAGGCGCCGTTGCTCAAGCAGAGCTTCAATCGAATCCTGGGCCACCTCGGGAAGACCGTAGAGAAGCGACCGGATGTCCTGGCGCCGGAGGCCAGCGCTGCTGGCGTTCAGCGTTGCAACTCACAGATACGTCCGACCGCGGAGCTATACCCCATGCGTGGAGTTCTTCGTTCCAGGCGGGGAGCCCGAGTTCGGGCGTCCGAGGACCAGCTATCGCAGCTGGGCCCTCGCCAGCCCCTACGCATCCGAGCGCGAGGAGTACTACCTGCTGATCAACGACGAGCCCGTCGGCGAGGCCGCTGCCCGCCTGCGCGCGGTGCGCTCGGCCAACGTCATTCGCCATCACAGAGGTCCGGCGCCAGCCCGAGATGAGTCCGGACAATGAAGATTCTGCACGCCGCCGATCTGCACCTTGATTCGCCGATGCGGGGCTTGCTCGCCTACGAGGACGCCCCGGTCGAAGAGCTGCGTATGGCGACCCGCACCGCGCTCGGCAATCTCGTCGACGCTGCGATCGCCGAGGAGGTCGCCCTCGTGCTGCTCGCCGGCGACATCTTCGACGGAGACTGGCCTCACTACGGGACCGGCCTTCACTTCGTCAAGGAAATGGGCCGCCTTCGTGAGGCCGGGGTCCCGGTGGTCATGGTTTCGGGCAACCACGACGCCGCCTCGAAGCTGACCCGCCCGCTGCCCCTGCCCGATAACGTCACGCTGCTTGATGCGCGGACGCCGCAGACCCTTATCTTCGAGGAGCTGGGAATCGCGGTTCACGGCCAGAGCTATGCGACCCCTGAGCTCCGCGAGGACCTTGCCGCCACCTATCCCGCGCCGATCGGCGACATGTTCAATATCGGCCTGCTCCACACTGCCGCTGGAGGGCGCCCCGGCCACGAGAACTACGCGCCCTGCAGCGTCGAGGCCCTGACCGGCCGGGGCTACGACTTCTGGGCGCTCGGTCACGTTCACGCTCGCGAGATCCTGGGTCTCGACCCCCTGATCCTCTTTCCCGGCAACCTCCAAGGTCGGAACATCCGCGAGACCGGGCCAAAGGGTGCGACGCTGGTCGAGGTCGACCACTCCCGGCCCCTCGTCGAGCGCCACATCGACCTTGACTGCGTGCGCTGGGAGCTGCTTCGGGTCGACGCCGCCGGAATATCGGGAACCGATGAGCTCTTCGCCTTGCTTGCCGCGCGGGTGCGGGAGGCATCCGAGGCGGCGGGCGAGCGGCTACTGGCCACGGGTGTCGTCTTTGAGGGCGTCTCCGCCGTCCACGGCGCGCTCGCTGCCAACCCCGAGCGTTTGCGCTATCAGGCGATTTCGGCGGCGGTCGGAGCCGTTGGCGATCAGGTTTTCATCGAGCGAGTCCGTCTGCAAACCGAGGCGCCGAGGACAATCGCCATTGGCGGTGAGGATGCCGTAGGCGAGTTGATCCGCGAGATCGAGGAACTCTCGGGCACCACCGGCCTGGCGATCCCACTGAAGGCCCTCGCGCCGCTATCCGGCGTCCTTCCCGAGGCGGCGAAAGAGGGCTTCGATCCCGCTGACGCCGAACAGGTGCGCGCGCTCCTAGGTGAGCTGCGGGACTCTCTGCCCACGAGGCTTTTGCAGGGGGCCGGCGGCTGATGGCGCTTCGGATCGAGTGGATCAGGTTTAACTCCTGGGGCTGCTTTGTCAACCACCCGATCGACCTTGCCGGACCCGGCAAGGTCGATCTGATCTATGGCGAGAACGCGACCGGCAAGTCGACCACTGGCCGCGGGCTGCGTAGTCTGCTTTACGGAATCGACGCCCGCACTGGTGACGATCACACCTACCCTTACTCTGAGCTGCGGATTGGCGCCCGCGTGTTGATCGACGGCAAGCCGATCGAGCTCTGGCGTGTCAAGAAGCGCTCAGCCCCACTGCTCGACTCCGACGGGCATCCCCTCCCTGGTGACCCGATCGCGGCCGGACTCGGCGGGCTGGGCGAGGAGGTCTATAGCGGCCTCTTTCACGTCGACAAAGAGACACTCGATCAGGGTGCTGAGGAGCTCCTGAGCGGCGGGGGAGAGGTCGGGGAGAGCCTCTTCGCGGCCGCCGCTGGGATCCGGTCCCTGCACGAGACCCTAGCCGGTCTCGATGCTGAGGCAGAGGCTAACTACAACCCGCCGCGGGGGCGAAAGGGCGCGCTCGAAACAGCGACGAGGGAGCTGCGCGAGTGCGAAAAGAGATTGCGCGCAGCGACGCTAAAACCCCAGCGCCACGCTTCGCTCACTGCCGAGCTCCGCAGGGCGGAGGAGAGCGCCGAAGCGATTGCCGCTGAGATCCACGCGCTCGAAGCGCGGATGCGCACGACCGAAAGGCAGCGGACGATCGCGCCGATGTTGGTGACCCACGCGAAGTTGACGGCGGAGCTAGCTCCAATCGCCGAGGCTCCGTTGTTGCCGCCGCAAGCAGCCTCAGAGCGCTCCTCCGCGCAGGCTCTCCTTAGGGCCGGAGAGGCTCAGCTCGAGCGTGCTCGCAAAGACCTCGAGGAACTCGACAGCCAGATCGCGGCCGTCGACGTCGACGAGGAGCTGCTGGCGAGCGCCGAGGCGATCGCTGCCGCCAAGGACAAGGTTTCGGCGGTCGTCAAGGCGGGCAAGGACCGCCGCAAACTCGAGGGTGAACTACACAGCGCGAATGCCTTGCTTAAGGCCGCCGCCCGCACGGTAGGGCTGCCCGCCGAGGAGGTCACTTCGGCCCGGCTCTCCCACTCGGCGAGCCGGGCCCTCGACGCCGCCATCGCCCACCACGAAGAGATCTCCACTCGCCTCACAAGCGCGAAAATCCGCCTTGCCAAAGCCCGCAAGGCGCGCGACGGCGCCGATGGGGCGATTGCCCGGCACCCTGTGGCGCGCGACCTAGGAGCTCTTGAGGCTGCCCTCGATGCCGCTCAGGGTGCGAGCGCTCTCACCGAGCAGGCCGGGACGCTCGAGGCGGAACACAAGGCCAAGGCCGAGCAGGCGAGGTTCGCATTCGAGCAGTTGCGCCCCCGCCCATCTGAAATCTCTGAACTCGGCGGCCTCGCAGTTCCCTCCTCCGAGCAGGCCGAGGACGCCTCGGCCGAAATTACCGAGATCGCCGGGCTATCGCGTGCGCTTGACGCCGAAGACGAGGCGCTCGCCAAGCGACGGTTCGAACTTGACGAGGAGAGCGACCGCCTCGGCGCGGAAGGGGAGGCACTCACTCAGGAGGAGCTGGCACACGCGCGCGTTCGGCGCGAGGAGGCCTGGGGGCCGATCAGGTCCGGAGGCGAAGCAGGGGAGAGGCTCGACGCCGAGGTCGCCGAAGACTTCGAGGCGGCGATAGGTGCGGCGGACCAGCTAGCCGACCGCCGAGCTGACGCAAGTGAGAGGCTGGGCCGCGCCGCCGCTCACGACGCCGCCTCGAAGCGGCTCGAGAGCGAAGCCACCGGAATTCAGGCCCGTCGCCATGAGCTGATCGAGCGCAAGGAGGCGGCGTTTGCGAGATGGTCGGACCTATGGAAGAAGAGCGGTTTGGAGCCCCTCGGTGCGGAGCCGGCGACTGCCTGGCTCTCGGCTCGCGCGAGCGTACTCGATCTCAACTCTCAGGCGACCCGGGCCAAATCCGAGGCTGCCGCTGCCCGCGAGCGCGAGGCGGGTCACTCGCGCTCGCTGCGCGATGAGCTCGCCGTGCTCGGGGCCGCCTCGAAAGAGAGCCTCACTCTGGCCGGCCTCTGCGCCCGCGCCCGCAAGCTGGTCGAGGGCGAGCGCGAGCTCGCCTCGGGCAGGGTGGCGCTGGAGACGAAGCTACGGGGGTGTGAGGAGTCCCTCGAGGAAGCCGAGGAGGAGTTGGAGCGGGCCGAGGAAGCGCTCTCAGCTTGGCGGGAGTCTTGGCCCGCACGCCTCGAAGAGTCAGGGCTGCCGAGGGGCACCGGTCCCGCCGATGCCCAGGAGTTCGTGCGGGCGATGCGCGAGGCCTCCGGGCACCGTGAGCAGATCGAGAGCCTCGAGCGTCGGATAGCAGGGATCGATGCTGACCGCGAGGATTTCGCCGGGCGGGTTGTCGCTCTCTGCAAACGGCTTGCATCTGAGCTGGTGGAACTCGACGCCGAGTCCGCTGCCACCGCCCTGCACGAGCGGTTGGCCGAGCACGAGAAGAGAGCCGAGCGCCTGGCGGCTCGTGTCGAGCAGCGCGAGGGCTGTAACCAGGCGCTGGCCCGGGCCGAGGATGAGATCTCACAAGCCAAAGCGGCCCTGGGGACGCTCCTCAAGGCTGCCGGCGTAGAGGATGAGGCCCAATTGCCAGAGATCGAGCAGCGATCCGATCGAGTGCGTTCGCTGGGCGAGGAGATCGCAGCCCTCGAGCACCAGGTGGTTGCAGCCGGAGAGGACGACTTTGAGGCGCTCGTCGGCGAGGTTGAGGGCTTTGATCGCGACGCGGCTGCGGTCGAACTCCAAAACCTCTCCGAGCAGATCGAGGAGCGCAGGGACAGCCGAGATCGGGTCCGGGAGGAGATTGTCACCCGGCGCCAGGCGCTGGTGGAGGTCGAGGTTGACACGGCCGCCGTCTGCGCACGAGAAGATGTCGAGCTGGCTCTCAGTCGGGTCGAGGCTGCTGCGCTCGCCCACGCCCGGGCCCGACTCGCGGCGACCGTGGTACGGCGGGCGATCGAGCGCTACCGCCGTGAGCATGAGAGTCCGATGCTGAACCGGACCAAAGAGCTCTTCGGGCGCTTCTCACAGAAGACGTTCAGCGATCTCTACGTTGAGGTTGAAGACAGCGGTGTCGCGGTCCTGGTCGGCCGCCACTTCGACGGCGCCTTGAAAAAGGTCGGGGAGATGAGCAAGGGGACCCGCGAACAGCTCTACCTGGCGCTTCGGATTGCCGCTATCGAGCGTTACGTCGAGACCACCGGGCCGGTCCCTGTCACCTTCGACGACGTCTTCTCGGAGTCCGATGAGCCCCGCTCGCAACGGATCTTCGAGGCGCTCGGCGGGCTGGCAGAGAAAACCCAGGTTACCGTCCTCACCCACCACCGTCACCTGATCGAGGTCGGTAATCGTGCCCTGGGGGAGAAGCTCGCAGTGCAGGAACTGCCCCCGGTCGCGCCCTCCCTCCGCGTGGCCGAGGCCGCCTAGCAGATAAGGCCAGCTTTGCTCAGAGCGCGCCTATTGACCGGGCGTGAACAATGCCTCCGCGCTGATCATGTGGGATGGGGGTCATAAACGCGGTTCCCGGTGGACTGGATGCTCGTCCCGTGTCAGGAGGTCATCGAGTTCTGGACCGAAGGAGCGACTTTGGTGGGCTATGTGCAGGTAGGGCAGGTCGCCTGCTATCGTGGAACGCGATGAAGACGATGCATCTAGACCCCACTGCCGGTGATCAGGCCGCCTCGGTTGCTGAGGAGGTCGACAAGCTGCTGCGGGAAGGCAAGCAGGTCGCCGTTACCGTGGCCGAGGAGCAGGAGCTGCTCTCACCCCAACAGGCGGCACGGCGGCTTGGCTTCTCTCGCCAGCACGTTAGGCGCCTGATCGACTACGGCAAGCTTGAAGCGCGCAAGCTTCCAGGGTCGAGCTACTGGAAGATTCCGCTGTCGTCGGTGCTTGCCTTCGAAGAGCGCCGCGCGGAGAGCGATCGTCTTACGGCTGAGTGGTCCCGCGATCTTGACGCGATGGGCGCTCCGGCTGAGTGAGCCGCACAGGCCCGCCGCGCGCGGTTCTCGACAGTGACATCGTCTTCTCGCGCGTCCTGCACGAGCTCATGGGACGCGTCGCCCAGCGTCTGGGGTTGCTCGACCTCGTCTGGAGCGAGGAGCTGTTGGCTGAGGCGAGGAGATCGCTGATCGAGAAGAAGGGGCTGTCGGAGGATGCCGCGGCGCGCTGGGTGGGCTACCTGTCGCAGAACTTTCCCGATGGGAAAACCGATCTCACCGGTGCGGCAGCGAGCGTTGACCTCAGCGTGCTCACCGACGACCCAGACGATCACCATGTCTGCCGGCTGGCGATTACCTCAGGCGCGGCGTACCTCTTT
>DASSXC010000235.1:0-3845 GCA_035704205.1 Solirubrobacterales bacterium
AGTCTCGATCCTGTTCGGGATCGTGATGTTCGCCAAGCCCGGCGACGGCGCGCTCGTCACGCTCGCCCTGATCGCGGCCTTCGCCCTGATCAGCGGCATCAGCGAGCTCGTGGTCGCGATCGGCGGCAGGCGGCTGGTCGAAAGCGACCTGAAGCGTGCGTTCTCGTCGTCGAAGACGCAGCCGTCGCACTAACAACCCCCACAGGCGCGGGGGAGGTTTCTCCCCCGCGCCTCCTGCGGCGTCTTGCCGGATCGCGGGCCGCTGAAAGCTGTTCACGCAGGGCCGGTGAGTCCTTTCCCGCAACCGCTCTGCCGAAGCGCCGATGCCGAGCCGGCTCGTGTGGCGGCACCATCGAGACATGAGCTCGAACGTCCTCGTCTTCCTCGCGACCTTCCTGGCGAGCGCGGTCGAGGCAGTGGAAGCGCTGACGATCGTTCTGGCGGTCGGGACCGTCCGCGGCTGGCGGTCGACGATGTTGGGAGTGAGCGCGGCCGCGGTCGTGCTCCTTGCGATCGTGGCGGCGCTCGGGCCGGCTCTGAGCGTGATTCCAATCTCGACGCTGCGGCTCGTCGTCGGCGCGCTGCTCTTGTCGTTCGGCCTGCAGTGGCTGCGGAAAGCCGTCCTCCGAGCCGGCGGGTACAAGCCGCTGCAGGACGAAGCGGCGGCATTCGCGACCGGCCGCGCTGAAGCGGGCTCGGCCGCCGCCTCTACGCGACGGGTGGACTGGTACTCGTTCACCGTCGCGTTCAAAGGCGTTCTTCTCGAAGGGCTAGAAGTGGCGTTCATCGTCATCGGCCTTGGAAGTACGCAGTCGAGGCTGGGCCTGGCCGTCGGCGCAGCTGCGGCCGCAGTCGTCTTGGTCATCGCGGTCGGAGTCATCGTGCACGGGCCGCTCGAGCGAGTGCCGGAGAACACGCTCAAGTTTGTGGTCGGGGTATTGCTGACCAGCTTCGGCGTCTTCTGGGGCGGAGAGGGTGCGGGCGTGGAGTGGCCGGGCTCCGACCTCGCGATCCTTGCCATTGCAGGCTTCGTGGGGCTCGTCTCGGTCTTGCTCACGCGGAGCCTGCGCCGTCGGCGGCCGCGGCTCAGCCTTGTGGAGGCGAAGGCATGAGATACGTCTTCGCCTTCGGTCGCTTCTGGTGGAACTTCGTCGTCGGTGACGACTGGCGTGTGGCCGCGGGGCTGTTGGCCGCCTTCGCCCTCACCTGGGCGCTGGCGCACCACGGGGTCGCGGCGTGGTGGCTGCTCCCGCTTGCAGTCGCGCTCCTGCTCGTGGGCTCGGTTGCCCGTGAGGCACGGCAGAGTGGCTGAGCGTCAATTCGTTTCGCAAACGTTCGAAGAGCACTAGCGCCCCTCGAGATCGTCCCGAGAGCGCTAGTTCGCCGCCGGCCAGAAGCTGCAGCCGAGACAGGCGCCCACGGACGACTGCGGACTCGCGCAGCGTAATCTCGTCACCGGCCGTGCCGAATCGACGGTCTACGCTTCGGGGCACGACTCAGAGCGATGCAGCCGTTGCGGGAAGCGGCGCGGCCCGGCTCTTCGGCCGCGAGCCCGAGCTCGGCCGGCTCGAGGCCCTGATCGAACAAATCAACGAGCAGGGCAAGGCTCTTGTAGTCAGAGGTGAGGCTGGCATCGGCAAGTCGGCCTTGCTCGCCGAGCTCGCGCGCCGCTCCCGGTCTCGGGGCCTCTGCGTCGTGACTGCCGCCGGCGTGGAGTCCGAGGCGGAGCTGTCTTTCTCCGGCTTGCACTCGCTGCTCACGCCGGCCCTTGGCGGAGTCGATCGTCTGCCGGAACCCCAGCGGCACGCGATCTCGGCCGCATTCGGGATGGTCAGCGGGCCGGCCCCAGATCGTTTCCTGATCGCCCTGGCTGCGTTGGAGCTGCTGACGGATCTGGCAGCGCAATCGCCTGTCCTGGCGATCGTCGAAGAAGCACATTGGTTGGACCCGGCGAGCGCGGACTCCGTAGCCTTCCTAGCGCGTCGAATAGATCTCGATCCGATCGTCCTTCTCTTCGCCATTCGTGACGGGAAGGAAAGTCGTTTCGACCAGCTCGGGCTGGAGGAGTTTCGAGTCGGCCCCCTTCCTCGGAAAAGTGCGATCGCACTCCTCGACGCTCTGGCGCCGGGGCTCCCACCCAGCGTACGGGCCAGGGTGCTCGAGGAGGCTGCGGGAAACCCTCTGGCCTTGATCGAGCTGCCCAAGGCGATCTCGGAGGACGGCCCCAACGGCTGGTTGGCGCCTGGACGGGTCCCGATGACCGATCGCCTGCAGCAGACGTTCAGCGCTCGGGCAGATGATCTTCCTCGGGAAGCACAGACGCTCTTGCTCTTGGCTGCGCTGAACGACAGGAAGGACGTCGGCGAGATCGTTGCCGCCGCACGGCTGATCTCTGGCCAGATCGCCGAGGAGCATTTGGCGCCGGCCGCCTCGGCCGGTCTTCTCCGCCTCCGTGGAAGCACATTCGAGTTCCGCCATCCACTCGTGCGCTCGGCCATCTACGAGTCGGCCACTATCGAGGAGCGGCGAGAAGCGAATGCTGCTCTGGCCGAGGCTCTCGCCTCAGATCCTGGTCGAAGCGTCTGGCATCGGGCAGCTGCTGCCGAGGGGCCGGACGCAGACGTGGTTGAGATGTTGGAGACGGCCGCTGTGCAGGCGGGGCAGCGCGGCGATGCAGCAACGGCCATGGCGGCGTTCGAGCGTGCCGCTCGGCTGACGGCAAGTGAAGCTGCCCAAGGGGCCTACCTGATCCGCGCCGCGGAAATGGCCTTCTCACTATCGGCGCTAGACGGCGCACTTCGGCTCCTTCGCCAGGCTGCGCCGCTCAACCTCAAAGCGACCGACCGCACCGTGCTGCTCTGGAGCCTCGAGCGGTTCGAGCCACGCTGGACGGGCGTAACGAGGATTCCGGCCCTCGTCGAGATGGCCAAGAACTTGGCGGCAAGCGGCGACGACCTTCGCGCTCTGCAAGTGCTTGAGGACATCGCGATCCGCTGCTGGTGGGGAAACCCGCCGCTGGGGACGCGAACGCTCGTTGTCGAAGCCATAGAATCGCTCGGGCTGCCACCGTCGACACCGGAACTTCTCTATGTCCTCGGGCAGGCGGATCCGGTGGGGCAGGGCGAGCGTGTCATCGATGAGCTGTCTCGGCTTCTCTCCGCGCCTGACCGCGAGCCGGTGGAGGCACAAAAGCTCGGGGCTGCGGGCACCGCCGTCTGGGCCGACGACATAGCCGCACAGTTTCTTGCCGCTGCAGCGAGCGGAGCGAGAGCGCAAGGAAGACTGGGCTTGCTCACGGAGGTCCTTGTCTTTCAAGCATGGGCTGCGCTCCATCTGGGGCGATGGGACACGGCCTCGACGTGTGCGGCAGAAGCCGCTGCCCTTGCAGGCGAAGCGTCTCTGCCGCGTTGGGTGCTGGTCGCACGACTGGCGGAGGCAGCGGTTTCCGCATCGAGAGGAGACGCCCACGGCGCCGAGCAGATCGTCGACGAGTGTGAACAGGCGTTGCTGGCCCACGGAGCGACTCCGCTCCTCGCACTCGTTCAGTTCGTTCGCGGTCGCTGCCTCTTGGCGGTGGGGCGCCATAAAGACGCGTACGACGAGCTACGACGGATCTTGGATCCCACCGAGCCGCCTTACCAGCCTTTCGCCAGTGTCTGGACGGTAGTCGACCTGGCTGAAGCCGCCGCACACGCCGGACTCAAGGCGGAGGCGCAACATCTGCTCGAGCCACTCGAGTCGATCGCCGCCCACTCCCGCGGCGAGCTTCTCCTCTCGAGCGTTCGCTTCGCCCGCGCGATGCTGGCGGATGAAGCAGAGATCGAGAGCGAGCTGGAACACGCGTT
>DASSXC010000236.1:0-5726 GCA_035704205.1 Solirubrobacterales bacterium
GGTCGGGCGCCGGTACTCCCAGCTCCTCGAAGAAGACCTCGGACATGGCGCGGTCGTAGTGCTGTCCGGTGTGGACGATCGTGTGGCGACCGTCGGGCAGGCGCTTGCGCAGGGCAGCGATCACCGGCGCCGTCTTGACGAAGTTCGGCCTCGTTCCGATCACATAGACGATCCGCACCGGGCGGGACCCTACCCTCGTCTGCTTCAATACCCGTCCCGATGCCGAAGATGAAAACCCATTCCGGCGCCAAGAAGCGCTTTCGCAAGACCGCCAAGGGAAAGCTGCGCGGGCGGCGTGCCTACTCGAGCCACATCCTCGAGAAAAAGTCGCCGAAGCGCAAGCGGCAGATGGCGCGGCCGGTGGAGATCGCCAAGGCCGACGAAAAGCGCGTGCGCACCCTGCTTGGAGGCGGCAAGTGAGCCGCGTCAAGCGCTCGGTCCACGCCCGCAAGAAGCGGCGCAAGGTACTGAAGGAAGCGAAAGGCTATTTCGGTCGCAAGCATTCCTCCTACCGCTTCGCCAAAGAGCAGGTGCAGCGGTCGGGCATGTACGCGTACAGGGACCGGCGCAACCGCAAGCGCGAGTTCCGGCGCCTCTGGATCACCAGGATCAACGCGGCCGCCCGGCTCGAGGGCATGAGCTACTCGCAGTTGATGCACGGCCTCAACGAGGCGGGCGTCGAGGTGAACCGCAAGATGCTGGCTGAGATCGCGGTTTCCGATCGCGATGCCTTCCGCCGATTTGTCGAGCTGGCCCGGGAGGGTGTGGCAGCCTAGCCGCAACCCACACTCCACTTTCCCGGGCGGGCCGTATTCACGGCCCGTTTTTATTTGTCCGGGGTGGCCCGGGCATTCGAGGAGAAGAAACGACGAGCGAGAACCGAACAGGATGATTTCCAGCCCCCACAACGAGAAGCTAAAGCTGGTTCGCAAGCTGCGCGAGCGCAAGCATCGCGAGCGCGAGGGGCTGTTCGTGACCGAGGGCGAGGATCTGGTCGAGGCCGGGCTGGCCGCGGGCGTGCAGCCGCGGCTCCTGCTCAGCGCGCCGGGGAGCGGTCTTGGCGGCGAGGAGGTCGAGCCGGAGTTGCTGGCCGAGGTCTCGGCGCTCGGCTCGGGCACGCGGGCGATAGCCGTCTGGCCGCAGGCGTGGGCGGACGAGGCGAAGCCGCCGTGTGTCTACCTGCACGGGGTGGCGGACCCCGGCAACGTCGGGGCGATCGTGCGCACCGCGCATGGCCTGCTCGGCGGGACGGTGGTGCTCGGGCCTGGATGCGCCGATCCTTTTGGGCCCAAGGCGGTGCGGGCCAGCATGGGATCGATCTTCGCTCAGGCGCTCTTGCGGGGCGGGATCTACGCAACCCCGCAGCCGCGGGCGGCGCTGGTCCCCCGGGGCGGTGTCGATCTCGAAGGGTTCGGCAGGGCGGCGACGATCTGCCTGGGCGCCGAGCGCGACGGACTGCCGGCCGAGGTATTGAGCGAGTGCGACGTCGAGGTGACGATCCCGTTGCGCCCCGGTGCCGCGGAGTCGCTGAACGTCGCCGCCGCGGCGGCCATAGTCTGCGAGCGGCTATCGTCGCCCGCCATGCAGGAGGCGGCTGAAGATGCTTGAGCGGATCGAGGGGATCGAGGCTGAGGCGACGGCGGCGATCGAGGCCGCCGCCGGCACCGCCGAGCTGGAGGAGCTGCGGGTCCGCTACCTGGGGCGCAAAGCCGAGCTGACGACGATCTTGCGTGGCATCGCCGATCTGCCCGCCGAGGAGCGGGGGGCCGTTGGGGCTACCGCGAACAAGGCTCGGAAGGCGCTCGAGGAGCTGCTCGAGCGGCGTGCGGCCGGCCTCGATGCAGCCGAGCTCGACCAGCGACTGGCCGGTGACCGGATCGACGTCACCCTGCCCGGCACGCCAGCCCGTCCCCCCGGGCACCTGCACCTGATCACCCGCACCACGAGGCAGATCGAGGACGTGATGATCGGCCTGGGCTACCGGGTGGTCGAGGGACCCGAGATCGAGCACGACTACTACAACTTCACGGCGCTCAACCACCCGGCGGGTCATCCGGCGCGGATGCTCCAGGACACCTTCTACATCCAGTCCCACCCTGAGGTGCTGCTGCGCACGCACACCTCGCCGGTGCAGGTCCGGGCGATGGAGACCCAGCCCCCGCCGATCTTCCTGATCATGCCCGGCAAGGTCTACCGGCGCGACTCAGACGCCACCCACACGCCGATGTTCCATCAGGTCGAGGGCCTGGCGATCGGCGAGGGAATCACGCTCGCCGACCTGCAGGGGACCCTGGAGGAAATGCTGAGCGCAATCTTCGGCCCTGGCCGTGAGGCACGGATGCGGCCGCACTTCTTCCCCTTCACCGAGCCCAGCGTCGAGTTCGACGTCTCCTGCTTCCAGTGCGAGGGGACGGGTGAGCTGGCCGGCGGTGAGCGCTGCAACCTCTGCAAGGGGCAGGGCTGGATCGAGGTCGGCGGGGCCGGCATGGTCGACCCCAACGTGCTCGGCTTCGTCGCCGACAACGGCTACGACCCCGAGCGGGTGCAGGGCTTCGCCTTCGGGATGGGCGTCGAGCGGATCGCGATGCTGCGGCACGGCGTGCCGGACCTGCGTCGCTTCTTCGACAACGACGTGCGGATGCTGGAGCAGTTCCCATGAGAGTCCCCTATTCCTGGCTGCGCGAGTACTGCGATCCCGGCCTTGGCGCCGGCGAGCTGGCCGAGCGGCTGGCGATGACCGGCACCGAGGTCGAGCGGGTCGGCCTGGTCGGTCCGCCCGCGCCGGAGGGCTTCGTGATCGGCAAGGTATTGGAGCGCCAGAAGCACCCGAACGCCGACCGGCTGAGCGTCTGCACCGTCGATACCGGCGATGGTGAACCGCAGACGATCGTCTGCGGCGCACCCAACGTCGAGGCGGGGCAGACCGTGCCCGTCGCCCTGCCGGGCGCGACGATGCCGGACGGCGGCAAGCTCGGCAAGGCGAAGCTGCGCGGCGTCGAGTCGCACGGAATGATCCTCTCCGCCGCCGAGCTGGAGATCGCCGAGGAGTCGGAGGGGATCCTGGTGCTCGACGACGGGCACGCGCCCGGCACGCCGCTCGGCGATGTCCTGCCCGTCGCCGAGCCGGTGCTCGAGCTGGAGGTGACGCCGAACCGGCCTGACTGCCTCGGCGTCTACGGGGTGGCGCGCGAGGTGCACGCGATCAGCGCGGCGCCGCTTGCCGCCGAGCCTTGGGCGGACGACGCCCCTGCCGAGGGGGCGGGTGAGGCCGGCGACTACGCCTCGGTGACGGTCGAGGTGCCGGAGCTATGCCCGCGCTTCACCGCCCGCGTCTTCACCGACGTCACGATCGGTCCCTCGCCGGCCTGGCTGCAGGCGCGGCTGAGCGCCGCCGGGCAGCGCCCGATCAACAACGTCGTCGACATCACCAACTACGTGATGCTGCTGACCTCGCAGCCCTTGCACGCGTTCGATCTCGACAAGGTCCCGGATGGGGCGCTGACCGTGCGGGCCGCGGCCGACGGTGAGAAGATGACGACGCTCGACGGCGTCGAGCGGACCTGCGACGCCGAGACCGTGCTCGTCTGCGACAGCCGGGGCCCGTCGGGGATCGCCGGGATCATGGGCGGACAGGTCTCGGAGGTCTCGGAGGAGACGACTCGGGTCCTGCTCGAGGTCGCCAACTGGAACGGCACCAACATCCTGCGGACCTCGCGCCTGCTGGGTCTGCGTTCCGAGGCCTCCTCGCGTTTCGAGAAACAGCTCCACCCGGAGCTCTGCATGCGCGCGCAGCGGCTCGCTTCGCGGCTGGTCGTCGAGCTCTGCGGCGCCAAGCTCGTCCCCGGCACGATCGACGTCGCCGCGGAGATTCCACCGTTGCCCAGGGTCAGCCTGCGCGGAGAGCGGGTCGAGGGGCTGCTCGGAATGAAGATCGAGCAGTCCGACCAGGTCGCCTACCTCGAGCGGCTCGCTTTTGGCGTCGAGATCGAAGAAGCGGACCTCGCGGTCGGGGTGCCGCCCGACCGTTGCCACGACGTCACCCGCGAGGTCGACCTGATCGAGGAGGTTGCCCGTGTCCACGGCCTCGACGAGCACCTGCCGTCGACCCTTCCGGGTTCGGCCGGTCAGGCCGGGGGCCTGCGCCGCGACCAGCGGCTGCGGCGCCGCGCCGAGGACGCCCTGCGCGACCTCGGCTTCGACGAGATCGTCGGCTGGAGCTTCACCGACCCCAGCGAGAACGAGCGGTTGCGAATTCCCGCGGACGACCCACGGGCGCAGGGCGTAGCGATCTCCAACCCGCTTTCGGAGGACCAGTCGGTGATGCGGACGACCCTGCTCGGCTCGCTGCTCGACGCCGCTCAGCGCAACCTGGCGCGCGACGCCGACCACGTGGCCCTCTTCGAGTCCGGCCGCATCTACCTGAACCACCCGCCGACGGGACTGAAAGAGCAGTCGGACTTGTCTTTTCGGCCCGTCGACCCGCTGGCTGGGCGGTTTGCGGGTGAACGGGCGGCGCCATTCGTTGAGCCGCATCGGCTTGGCTGCCTTGCTGTCGGGCCGCTGGCGCCGAAGTCGTGGCGGGACGGGGGAGGGCCGGCTGACTTCTTCGCGCTCAAGGGCGTGCTGGAGGGCGTCGCCGCCCGGCTCGGCGTGGAACTGGAGTTCGAGTCCGCGGCCGAGCCCTTCCTCCATCCGGGTCGCGCCGCCGGGCTCCTCGTCGACGGAGCGGTCGCCGGCTGGATTGGCGAGCTGCACCCGCTGGTCTGCCGCGAGTGGGATCTGGATGCGGCGGTTGGCTTCGAAATCGAGCTGCCGGTGCTGATCGAGGCCGCCAGTACGGGTGAGGAGACCTTCGAGGACGTGACCGCCTTTCCGGCTGTCCTGCAGGACCTGGCCGTCGTGGTGCCCGCTGACGTTTCAGCCGCCCAGGTGCGCGGCTCGGTCCTCGCCGGCGGCGGTGAGCTGCTGCGCGCCGCTGACGTATTCGACCTCTACGAAGGCGAGCAGCTCGGCGAGGGACGCAAGAGCCTCGCCCTGCGGCTCGAGTTCCGCGCCGCGGATCGCACGCTGACCGACGACGAGGTTGCGGCAAAGCGCGACTCGATCGCCGGCGAGCTTGCCGCGCTTGGGGGTGCGCTCCGTGAGTGAGAAAGCCAGGGTCCTCGTCGCCGGCGCGTCCGGCTTCACCGGTGCCCTCGCGGCACAGATCGTTTGGCGGCACCCTCGTATGGAGCTCGCCGGCGTCACCTCGCGCAGCGACGCCGGCACCAGGCTGGATCGGCTCTACCCGCGCTACCGGGTGCCGCTGGAGCTGACCGAGCTCGACGTCGACAACCTGCCGGACGTCGACGCCGCGATCGTCGCCTACCCGCACGGCGCCTCGGCGCCGACCGTCGCCGCGCTGCGCGAGCGCGGCATCGTCGTCGCCGACCTCTCTGCCGATTTCCGTCTGCGCGATCTGCCGACCTACGAGCGTTGGTACGGCGAGCATGGCGCGCCGGAGCTGTTCGACGGCGCGGTCTACGGGCTCACCGAGCTCTACCGCGACGAGCTGCGCGAGGCCAAGCTCGTCGCCGTGCCCGGCTGCTACCCGACCGCGAGCGTTTTGGCGCTGGCGCCGTTGGCCGAGCGCGGCCTGCTCGCCGACGTGGTGATCGACGCCAAGCAGGGCGTCTCCGGCGCTGGGCGGGGCGGGGGAGACGCGATGCACTACGCCAACATGGACG
>DASSXC010000237.1:0-3405 GCA_035704205.1 Solirubrobacterales bacterium
CGCCGGCCTCGACGGGGTGAAGCGCGAGCTCGACCCGGGGCCGCCGCAGCAGCGCAACACGTACGACCTGCTCGCGGAGGGGACCGAGTTCGAGCGCGTGCCCGACCATCTCGGCGCGGCGCTCGAGGCGCTCGAGGCGGACGAGGTCGTGCGAAGCTCGATGCCGGGCCGTCTTTACGACGTGTTCATGCACTACAAGCGCGACGAGTGGGAGCGCTACCTGGCCGCTGTGACCGACTGGGAGCGTGAGCAGTACCTGGACGTCATGCCATGACCTGGGGTGGGTGATCGACCGTGTGTGGCATAGCGGGGATCATCTACCGGAACGGCGGGGGGCAGGAGCAGGTCGGCCGCGACATGACCCGGATGCTCCAGGCGATGAAGCACCGGGGCCCGGACTCGACTGGCTTCGCGCTCTATCGCGGCGCCGGCGAGACGTACGTGATGCACGTCAAGCTCAGCGAGTCGACCGAACACGACCCCGACCTCGAGCGGCGGATGCAGCGCCGGCGGGGCGAGGTCGAGACCCGCATGCGCGCGGCCGGCGCCCGGATCCACGAGATCAAGGAGGCGCCGCGGACGATGACCGTCGTCTTCGACTTCGAGGGCGACCTGAAGCAGCTCGCCGACACCGTCGAGCGGGTGCGGCACACCGAGGTGCTCTCGCTTGGGCGATCCCTGGAGATCATCAAGGACCTCGGGGACGCCGACACCGTCTCGGCCGGCTACGGGCTCGATGAGTTCACCGGCACCCATGCCATCGGTCACGCGCGGATGGCGACCGAGTCCGACGTGGACATCGCCAACGCCCACCCCTACTGGGCCTATCCATTTCCCGACGTCGCGGTGGTGCACAACGGCCAGCTGACGAACTTCCACGACTGGCGGCGGCGTCTCACCCGCGCCGGGCACCGCTTCCAGTCCGATTGCGACTCGGAGATCATCGCCGTCTACCTGGCCGAGCAGATGAGCCGGGGCCGTTCCCTCGAGGAGGCGATGCACCAGAGCCTCGAGGATCTCGACGGCGTCTTCACCTACATCTGCGTCACCGAGGACTCGCTGGGCGTCGCCAAGGACGAGCTCGGCGGCAAGCCGCTGGTCTTGTATGAGGACGAGGACATCGTGGCCCTCGCCTCCGAGGAGATCGCGATCCGCCAGGTGCTGGACCGCGAGATCGAGACCCACGACCCATACGAGGGCGAGGTGCAAGTGTGGAGCAGGTGAGTGAGCAGCCCCGCATGGACGAGCGCGGTCTGGTCGAGCTCGACGACTCCATTCCGAAGCAGGCGAAGATCGACGGCGGCAGCGCGGTGATCGAGGCGCGCGACATGACCACGCGGAAGATCAACGCTGAGCTTCGCTGGCTGATCTACGAGGAGGGGATCACGGACGTGACGGTCCGCGACCCGAGCGCTCGCCACTCCCTCGGCGTCGCGATCCTGGCGCGCTGCCGGATCCGCTTCGAGGGCAGCCTCGGCTACTTCGGCTGCGGCCTGATCGACGGCCCGGAGGTCGAGATCACGGGTCGCACGGGGTGGTCGGTGGCCGAGAACATGATGTCCGGGGTCGTGGTCGTGGAGCAGAACGCCGGCTCGCTGGCGGGCGCCGCCCTTCGGGGCGGCGACCTCGTCGTCAAGGGCGATGTCGGCGCCCGCACCGGGATCGACCAGAAGGGCGGCACCATCATCGTGCTCGGCAACGCCGCCTCGATGACCGGCTTCATGATGCAGCGCGGGCGCCAGATCATCCTCGGCAACGTCGGGCACGGACTGGGCGACTCCATGTACGACGGCACGATCTACATCGGCGGCGAGATCGGCTCGCTCGGGATCGACTGCGTCGAGAGCGAATGGACCGACGACGACACCGAGCTGGTCGAGCGGAAGTTCTCGATCTACGGGCTCGGCGAACCGCCGAAGCTGCGCAAGTTCGTCTCGGGGAAGAAGCTCTACAACTACGACAACCTCGAACCCAGCGAGCGGAAGCTCGTCCTCTAGGAGGGCCAGGATGGCCGATCAGGAGCACTCACCGGACTCGCGCGAGGTGATCGGGCGCAGCCCGATCTTCACGCCTCAGGTCATCAACGACATCCACATGAAGGCGGAGCTGGGCCGCTACCGGATGCGCGGCTTCTCGATGTTCAAGAAGCTGCCCGGCTGGGACGACCTGATCTTCCTCCCCGGGACCCTGACGCGGTTCGTGATCGAGGGCTACCGCGAGAAGTGCGACACGAAGACGGTGCTCGGCAGTCGCTTCGCCAAGAAGCCGCTCGAGCTCGACATCCCCGTGTACATCACGGGAATGAGCTTCGGCGCCCTCTCGCTGGAGGCCAAGATGGCTCTCGCCAAGGGCGCCTCGATGGCGGGCTCCGCCACCTGTTCGGGCGAGGGCGGAATGATCCCGCCCGAGCGCGACCTCTCGACCAAGTGGTACTACCAGGTGATCCAGAGCCGCTACGGCTTCAACCCCCATCACCTGATGCTGGCGGACGGGATCGAGTTCTTCATCGGACAGGGCTGCAAGGTCGGGGTCGGCGGCCACCTGATGGGCCAGAAGGTGACGGAGCAGGTCGCCGAGATGCGGAGCCTGCCCGCCGGCATCGACCAGCGCTCGCCGGCACGGCACCCGGACTGGCTCGGCCCCGACGACCTCTCGCTGAAGGTCCAGGAGACCCGTGAGGCGACCAACTACGAGGTCCCCATCCAGCTCAAGCTCGGCGCCGCTCGCGTCTACGACGACGTTCGCATGGCCGCCAAGTGTGGCCCCGACATCATCTACCTCGACGGAGCCGAAGGCGGCACGGGAGCAGGCCCGCACATCGCGGCCGAGGAGACTGGCATCCCCCTGCTCGCGGCTATCCCCGAGGCGCGCCGGGCGCTCGAGGACGTCGGCCTCTCCGATGACGTCGATCTGGTGGTCGCGGGCGGGATTCGCAACGGGGGCGACATCGCGAAGTGCCTGGCTCTGGGCGCCGACGCGATCGCAATCGGCCACTCCGCGCTGATGGCGCTCAACTGCAACAAGGAGATCCCGGGCGTGACCGACTACGAGGGCACGGTGGGGGTGCCTGCGGGCCAGTGCTACCACTGCCATACGGGCCGCTGCCCGGTCGGGATCACCACCCAGGATCCCGAGCTGCGCAAGCGTCTCGACGTCGACCAGGCGGCACAGCGGGTGTTCAACTTCCTGCACGCCCTGACGCTCGAGGTGCAGATGCTCGCCCGCGCCTGCGGCAAGACCAGTGTCCACAGCCTCGAGCCCGAGGACCTGGCGGCGCTCACCGTCGAGGCGTCCGCCATGGCCCGGGTCCCCCTGGCGGGCACGGAGTACATCCCGGGCGTCACCGAGGAGCGCGCCCTGGGAGAGATCCGCACCCTTCTCGACCAGTACCTCGAGAACCCGGTG
>DASSXC010000238.1:0-3403 GCA_035704205.1 Solirubrobacterales bacterium
GGGCGCTGACTATGAGGGTTGGGGTGTCTATCCCCTCGCCGCGGATCTCGCGCAGGGCGTCGATGCCGGACTTGCGGGGCATCATCGCGTCGAGCAGGAAGATGTCGTGTGGCGCCGCCGCCGCGTGCACCGCCTCGACCACCTCCTGGCCGTCGGCGGCGGTGTCCACCTCGTGCCCCTCCATCTCCAGGCGGGTGCGCATCAGCAGCAGGATCGTCTCGGAGTCGTCGGCGACGAGGATCCTTGCCATCAGGTCACCCCAGCCCGGTCGGCGGCGACGGCCGGCAGGCGGATATAGAAGGTCGATCCGCGACCCGCGGTGGACTCGGCGGCGATCGTCCCGCCGTGCAGCTCGATCAGGGACTTCGAGATCGCCAGCCCCAGGCCGGTGCCGCCGACGCGCTGGGTCTCGCCGGCGTCGCCGCGGGTGAAGCGCTCGAAGATGTGCTCCAGCTGCTGCTCCGGTATGCCGGGTCCGTCGTCGATCACGTCGATCTCAACTTCGGCACCCACCGCACGTGCCTGCAGCGCGACGTGGGCTCCAGGGGGGCAGTACTCATTCGCGTTCGTAAGGAGATTCACCAGTACTTGGCGAATCCGGTCCCGATCGGCATCGACCCAGGGTAGATCGGTCTCGATCTCGAGGCGCAGCTCCTGGTCGCGAGCGTCGAACTGGGCCCGCATCGTCCGCACGGCATCTTCGATCAGGTTCGCGGCGGCGGTCGGTTCCGGCCTGATCGTCAGGCGGCCCGCATCGCTGCGGGCCAGGTCGAGCAGGTCGTTGAGCAGGCGGACCAGGTGGCGGGTGTTGTCGAGGATCACCTCCACCGTCTCCGCCTGCTTGGGAGTGAGCTTCTCGCGCTCCAGCAGCAGGAGCTCGGCGAAGCCCTGGACCGAGGTCAGCGGGCTGCGCAGCTCGTGCGAAGCGGTGAGCACGAACTCGTCTTTCATCCGGTCGAGCTGGTCGCGTTCGCCGGCCCGCCGTTGCAGCTCCTCGGCCATCTCGTTGAAGGCGGACCCCAGCGTCGCGGTCTCCGCGAGGCCGCCGACTTTCACGCGCGCCTCGAGGTCGCCGCCCGCCAGCCGTCCCGATGCGTCGACGAGATCCTCGAGCGGCCGGCGCATCGAAGCGATCAGCCCCGTGAAGAGCAGGGCCGCACCGGTCAGGCCGGCGATCAGGCCCGCCCCGACCAGCAGCGCCGTATCGCGAGTCTCGCTGGCGATCTCATCACGCAGTTCGCTCCGCCTGCGCTGCTGCAGGACGACGGTGGCCCGCGACGCCGCCGGGTTCTCTCCCTGCGCCAGACGGTTGCGGGCCTCGATCTCGCGCTGGTAGGAGCGGGCGGTGGCGTTCTCGTAGTCCTGGCGCTGCTGGAGGAAGCGGGCGACGCCGATCACCGCCAGCCCGGTCAGCACGGCGAAGGCGATCGCGAAGCCGATCGTCAGCCGGTTGGCGAGCGAGGGGCTGAGCCGGAATCGTCGTCGGGAATATGCTTGCGAGCCGATGGGCGACGAGGCTACAGGCACCCCCGACGGCATCGCAGCGGCGCCGGACGGGATCGATCGGGCTGGGGTCGAAGCTTGGTTCGAGCAGCACGTCGAGGGGGCTGAGCTGCCGCTTGCCTTCGAGCGGATCTCAGGGGGGCACTCGAACCTCACCTACGGCGTCGCCGACGAAGCCGGCCGCCGCTGGGCGCTGCGCCGGCCGCCGCTGGGCAAGCGGCTCGGCTCGGCCCACGACATGGGCCGTGAGCACAGGGTCGTCTCGGCGCTGGGCCCGACCCCCGTGCCTGTCGCGCCCGTGGTCGGGCTCTGTGAGGAGGAGAGCGTCAACGGTGCGCCCTTCTACGTGATGGAGTTCGTCGAGGGGCCGATCCTGCGCGGCCTCGCCGAGGCGGAGGCGTTTCCGAACCGGGCCGATCGCCGCGCGATCGGCGAGCGGGTCGCCGACACGCTGGTCGACGTCCACGCGGTGGATCCGGACGCCGTCGGCCTCGGTGACCTGGGGCGCAAGGAGGACTACGTCGCCCGCCAGCTGCACCGCTGGCAGGGACAGTGGGAGAAGTCGAAGACGCGTGAGCTGGCGGCGATCGACACCGTCCACGAGCGCCTTGCGGCGCGTATCCCCGAGCAGGGTCCGGCGACGATCGTCCACGGCGACTACCGGCTCGACAACATGATCCTCACCCCCGCCGGCGAGGTCGCCGCGGTGGTGGACTGGGAGCTCTGCACGCTCGGCGACCCGCTCGCCGACGTCGGCCTGCTGATGGTCTACTGGCCCGAGCGGGGCGACGATCCCGTCGCCCTCGGCCAGCCGGCCAACCTGGCGCCAGGCTTCCCCACCAGCGCGGACCTGCGCGACCGCTACGCGGAGCGCTCCGGCCGGGATCTCTCCGAGCTCGACTTCTTCGTCGCCCTCGGCTACTGGAAGCTGGCGATCATCCTCGAGGGCGTCTACGCACGGTATGCGGCCGGCCAATATGGCAAGGTCGATCCCGGCATAGAACACTTCGCCCGCTTGGTCGAGCGGTTGGCCGAAGCCGCCGAGGCGGCTGAGCACCGCGACTGAGTTGTCTCCAGTGGGCTGAGCGTTCGGTCCAAATTGCTTGACGACGACCGATCGACCTGATTTTGTCCTTGCAATCCCGCAACTGGGCACGGAGGCTCGTCCGCGTCCCTCCGCCCGCGATCCAAGGAGAGACTCTTGAAGCAGATCCGCAAGCGGCTCACGTACGCAAACGTGATGTCGTCACTCGCCGTTTTCCTCATTCTCGGCGGCGCCACCGCCTTCGCCGCGGCCAAAAAAGTCGGCGCCAACGAAATCAAGGCCAACTCGATCAAAACCGGCAAGATCGTCAAAGAAGCCGTGACCGCCGGCAAGATCAAAAAAGCCGCTGTGACCGAGAGCAGGATTGCCGACGGCGCGGTGACGACCAACAAAATCGCCGACAACGCGGTGACGACGGCGAAGATCGCCAACGACGCTGTGAACGCCGAGAAGCTCGCCGCCAATGCGGTGACGACGGCGAAGATCCTCAACGGCGCGGTGTCCTCCGCCAAACTCGGCGCGATCACGGTGCAGACCGAGTCGGCGAGCGTCGGCGCGAATGCCGGCGGTTCGGCCAACGTCGACTGCCCCGCTGGGCAGCGGGCGATCTCCGGTGGGGGCGCCTGGAACATATTCAGCAAAGAATTGCTGTACCTGTCCTCGCGGCCGATCAGAAGCGCCGCCGACAACGGGCAGATGGCCGACGGCCAGGTAGCGGGCGGCTGGCGCACCAGCGGCTTCAACGCCACCGGCGCCGCGCAGACGATCCTCGTCTGGGTGCTCTGCGCGTCCTAGGGCAAGTCTGACCTGAGGACGTGTCGTCAGAAAGGGCCGGGCGAAAGCCCGGCCCTTTCT
>DASSXC010000239.1:0-9094 GCA_035704205.1 Solirubrobacterales bacterium
CGGGTGCGGTTACCGCGCTCCAGCTCAGCGCGACCGTTCCCCCCGCCGCAGGGGTGGCGGCCGTGATCGTGACCGCCGATAGTTTCGAGACGGCTGCCGATGCATCCCCGGCACCCGTGGTCGAGAAGTAGGCCACGGCAGTGCCGGAGGCCGTCGCGGTCAACGTGACCGCCAATGCCACCGCGACGATCCGGGCGGTTGGTGCCGATCTCATCCCCTCGCCTTCCCGGAGAAAGCAAGCGGGAACCGCGCACCCTGGCAGGCGTCCTGGTTGACCGGCAGGTCGCGCAGGCGGATCGCCGGTGGCGAGACGCCCGGCGCCGGCAGGTTCAGCGATCCTCCCGCGGGGATTTTGACCGGCGCCGCGCTGGACACGCTTGCCGGGATGGGTTCGAGATTCGCGTCGCTGTGGCATCCCTGCGGATCACCCGCTGCGGCGACCCGCAGGCTGGTTACGCGGATCGGCACCGGGTTGGGGTTGACGATTTTGATCGGCAGGGCCAGCGGCCGCGCTCCCGGGTAGAGAGAGCCGATGCCCTCGAGCTGGGGCTCGATCGAGAAGTCCTTCGGCTCCAGGAGCCTCCAGTGGAATCGAGCGGCCGGGCCGGGTTGGCCCCTTCGGCTCAGCGCTCGCACCGAGAACCGGTGCTGCCCCGGGTCGAGGTTGGTGAAGACGATCGGCGCTTGGCAGGTACGCCAGCCGCGCCGGTCGAGCCGGCACTGGAAGCGGGGGACACGCCGGCTCGTGGTGAAGCCGAATCTGGCGTTGGTCGAGACCGCGGTCCTGTTGGGGTGCATGGTGATCGTCGGCCTGGGGAGCTGGGCAGGCGCCGAACGGCGTTCGGCGCCCCCATCGGGCCCACGCGGTGCGGCCGCGTAGGCGACTGCACCTAGGCAGCCGACCACGCCGATTGCCGCCACGAGGACCTTCATGGGGCTGGCTCAGTTGTTGGTCAGATGCAGCGTCAGCGTTGCACCCTGGCAGGCGTCTTGGTTGACGCCGGTTTCGTTCATCGTCAGGGTTCCGCTCGGCGTCACGCTCTGGCCGTTTCCCGGGGGGAAGACTTTGTTGACGGTGACCGCCGGCATCGCAAAGTCGGGGTTTCCTCCCGAGATCGCGGTGCTGCAGGTCGAGTGCCCGGCATCGACGCTGATGCTGGAGAGGGTGACCGTCCCGACTCGCTGCGAGCCCGAAGAGGGGTTATCGACGGTGAGCGATACCGGCGAGGAGGAGCCTGGGTAGAGGTTGGAGGAGATCGTGGCGTGCAGCGTCACGGCCGAGCTCGAGCCGACCGCCGCGCTGCCGGTTCCCGACCCGCTCGAAGTGAAGTACGCGAACGCCGCCGCGGCAGCTACCAGCGCGACGATGCAGGCGAGTGCCGCCGACGTGCGCTTCTTGGTCATCCAGCCCATCCTTGTCCCCCTTGTCGATTGCGAATAGGCGGCCTAACCCGCCAGCGCGACGGGCATCGGCGGGGGGCATGGGCCGCTTGAGAGATGCAACGGCAGACAGGATTTTTCCCCGTTGTCCAATCCGTACAGCGGATGGGTATTACTTGGTAGGCGTCGCCTCGAACCCTTCGATCGCGAGGTGCCGCCAGGCCACCCCGCGGGCGAGGATGATCGTCCGTGCCCGCAGGAGAAAGGCACCTCACGTATCGACCGGGACGAACGTTTATCTATGTGGATGTCTGCTGACCTTGCCTGGACGATCTGCGAGAGCCCGCTGGGACCGTTGAAGGTGGTCGCTGGCCGTGCGGGGATCAGGAACGTGTACTTCCCCGGCCGCTCACCTCGCTTGCACGAGTCCGCGCGTCGCCCGATGCAAGGGGTGGTCGACCAGCTCGAGGCTTACTTTGCGGGAGAGCGCCAGGTCTTCGAGATGGATCTGGATCTCCGCGGCGCTCCGTTGCAGATGGCTGTTTGGGCGGAGCTTCGGAAGATCGCCTATGGGACGACGACCACCTACGGCGAGCTCGCCGGGCGGATCGACGACTCCCTCTATCCGCAGGGTCTGGAGCCCTACAAACGCGTTCGGTCCGCCGCCGCTGCGATCGGCCACACCCCGACGCCGATCCTGGTGCCCTGTCACCGGGTGATCGGCGCCGACGGCTCGCTCACGGGATACGGGGGCGGTTTGCGGCGCAAGCAAGCGCTGCTCGACCTGGAGGGTGGGGGCACGCCGGCACTGACCCTCCTCTGACAGGAACGCCAGGGGAGTGCCCCGGCGGGGGCGAGCCAGGCCGATTCGAGCTCCATCGACCCGGCGTGCGTCGTGGTCGCGGTCCACGATTGGCAGGCGCGGTGCCCCAGCGGAGCGGTGCGCCAGCACGCGCATCGCCTGGCGCCTGTCCTCGTCCGCCGCCCTGCTAAACGCAAATGGCCGATGGCTAGGAAAAGGCGGCGAACGCGGCCGCGCAGATCGCGCCGGCGCCGAGCAGGGCGCTGATGCGGCGGGCGGTTCGGCCCGGTTTGAGCGTCCGCTTCTCCGCTGTGATCAGGCCCGTGAAGAGGGCCATCCAGAGGAGCATCGGGGAGCTGACCGCTGCCATGGACAGCATCATCGCCCAGCAGGAGGCGAGGCAGGCCCCGCCGTTGGTGAGGCCGAAGTGCGCGACTCCGGCCGTCGCGCGCCAGCCGTGAGGGGGCAGGGCGCGGGGACGGTGGCAGGCTCGCAGGGCACGGCGCTTGAGTGGCGTCAGCTGCCATAGGGCGGCAAGCGCGAGGACTCCGGCAAGGAGAGCCGCCGAGCTCGCCGGTTGCCAGGAGGCCAGCGGGCCGAGTACGACGGCGCTGAAAATCACCCAGATGGCGAGGAAAACCGCCAGGAACTCCAACATGGAGCGGCGCCGTCGCCAGTAGAGGCTGTTGACCGCCACATGGCGGATCGCCGGCATCGCGGTCGTCAGCATCATCGCGGTCGCCATCAGCGCCCACATCGGCAGCCCAGCGGCCAGGGACGACACCGAGAGTCCGCTGGCGTTGACTCCCCCGGCATGGGAATGCGTCTCGGTCATCCCCGGTATGCAAACCCAGAGCGAGTCGCTCGACCACAGCGGCCCACCCGGGGAATGGCCGTCGGCGCGGGGGTCGCCGGAGGTGAGCGCCAACCCGATCCACGCTGCCACCACTCCCAACTCCACCCATAGCGTCGGTCGACGGCCGATCGTGCGGAAGGTGTCCGCGAACCGGCCGTCGCCTTCGCCGAAAGCGCTGAGCTGCAGCGCCCGCATCGGCCCGTCAGCCGACCGAGAGGCTCACCCGTCCGATGTCGATCGGCGGGTCTTCCTCGAAGGACTCCAGCTCTCTTGCCGCCTCCTCGCTTTGGCCCTCGCCGGGTATCAGCGCGAGCGGGCGCAGGGTGACGTCGATCTGTTCGCCCTCCCACCTGTCCCCCTCGCTCAGCGAACGGAGCAGATTGCCGACCTCGACGCTGACCCGCAGGCCGTGAGCGTGTTCGTCGTCGCGAGGCTTGCGGGCGCGCTCGATGCCGAAGAACGAGACGTTGCCGGCGCGGTGGGCCTCGAGCTGCTCGGGGCCGGCGTCTTCGGGCAGGTTCACGTAGATGCCGTAGACGCTGCCCGGGTTGACCTCGCCCTCGATGTCCTCGAGGTTGAGGAAGAGGCGCCGCGGGTCCGATTCGCTCGAGGCCGCGCTGACCTCCTGCTTTGCCCGCTCGTCGATTTCAACGGGGATTTCGGCGGCCCTGCCGGACAGGGTCACCTTCTCGGCGGTGGCGCCGACGACTTTCAGCTCTGCAGGGGTGGGAGGGGCCATCGCTGCCTCCGGTCCCGGTTCCGGGGTGACGCACTCGCCGGGGGCCGGGTCATAGGTGTATTCGAGGTCTTCCATGGTATCCAGGACTTCGCCGCACGTTTTCGCGACCTGGCTGCCTTCTGCGTCGAAGAATTCGAAGGCCTGTTCGAGCCATTCGCCGTCGGCCGGGTTGGCGCCGCCGCTGGCGTTCCATGTGGCCCAGATCCGGTCGATGTTGGCGTGGTGGAGCCAGAAGATCGGATCTTTTGCCGCTTCGTCGGGATTCGCCATCCAGCCGCCGCGGCCCACCGCGTTGTGAATGTCGTTGTGGGGGGTCTGCTCGAGCCTGCCGGTTTCGTTCCAGAACCGTTCGTGCGGCGGCGCGACGCCACCGCCGAATTCCGGTGCGCCGATGAATTCAGGCCGCGAGAGCGCTTCGGCATCCGAGGTTATGGCCGGGGGGATCATCGCTCCTTCGTTGATTCCCGGCGCGCGTTGTTCGACGAACAGGGGATTCGATTCGTCGGCCGGTTCCCGGAAGGCTTCCGGCAGGGAGGCCTTGATGCCGTTGAGGCCGTAGTTCCAGTAGGGCAGGGCCCAATCTTCCGGTCCGCCCGTTTCGACTACGGCCGCCCGCACGATCTGCTCGAAGTAGTAGAGGAACATGCGGTGCCAGGCGAGGAAGTACCAGCTGCCGTGTTCGCACTGGTTCCACAGTGCCAGGGCGGGTTCGGCTTCGCTGCCGTGGATCGCGGCCTGGTAGGACCAGCTCGTCGGGTCTTCTTCGGAGCGTTCTTTCATGACCTCGACGGCTCTTGCGTAGCTCGACAGGATCGGATCTTCGCTGGACAGACTCCATACGTCGCGGCGAATGAATTCTTCGGCCATCAACACCACCCCATGTGTGTTAACAATTATTTAACAGTCAGAAATTCTATAGCGCGAACCTATCACATCACACATCACCTTGTTATCGCGACCCAAATCAGTGAGCTTGATGTGATGATGTGGGTGTGAACCCGACGGTTGACGAGCTGACAGTCGCGGACCGGCCAGATGCATGGTCGGCGGTGGGATTCGAGGTGGACGCGGATACGTGTGTGGTTGGTGAGGTGCGGATCCGCCTGATCGGTTCGGGTGTTGGTAGGGGATTGGTCGGCTGGTCGTTGCGGGATATCGAGACGACCGAGCTGGACGGGCTGCCTACGGAGCGATCGGGTCGTCAACCTCCGGACGAACGAAAAGCGCACCCCAACGGCATCGACGCGCTCGATCACGTCGTTGCGATTACGCCCGCGCTCGACCGAACTGTGGGCGTACTGCAGAAGGCCGGGCTCGACCTGCGTCGCATTCGCGAGGAGCCGACCCCCGCCGGGGCGCCTCGGCAGGCGTTCTTTCGCCTCGGAGCGACCATTCTCGAGGTCGTCCAGGAGCCACCGGAGGCGCTCGAGCGCGCCGGTGCCGATCGCCCCGCTTTCTTCTGGGGCCTGGCCTTCGTCGCTCCCGATCTGGAGAGGACCGTGGCCGAATTGGGGGATCGCATCAGCGAGATCCGCCCGGCCATCCAGCCGGGCCGGCGCATAGCCACCGTTCGCCGCTCCGCGGGTCTCGCTGCACCGATTGCGCTGATAACTCCACCGCCTGTCGGGTGAGCGCTAGCCGAGCAGTTCGTCGAGTCGCAACGCCGCACGGGTGGGGAGGACCACCTCGCCACTGAGGTGCAGGAGCCCGGCGGAGCAGAGCTCCCGCACGGCCCGCTCCACCGCGTCCCTCAGGGCAAACTCTTCGGGCTCGCCGGCGATCTCCCGTACGACCTCGTCCGGCGTGAGTTGAACCGGGTGCAGAGCCAGAAGCTGACGCAGCACGGCCGCCTCGATCGCGGCATCGTCGCGGCGAGTCGCTCGAGTTTCGTCCATCGCGTCGATCACCTGGTCTCCTATAAGGCCACAGGCCATCAATCTCTCCCCCCTCTATTCGTCTTCTGCATTTCTCGCGTCGATTTCGTCGAGCATTTTCCGAGCCCAATGTGCTTGTGGAGCCCATCGGTAGAGCGGTCGGCCCGCCCCGCACCCGCTGCGGGCTTTCAGCGCGTCGCGCCGCTTGAGGACACGCAGGTGGTAGCCGATCCTGCCCAGCGGCTGAGCGAGCTCGGCGGCGATGTCGGCGATGCTCCTCTCCCTGCCGCCGAGCATCAGCCGCAGGATTTGCCCGCGCAGGGGGTGCAGCACCGCCGCGCATCGGTAGTGATCCTCGCGATCCTCGCGCTTGCCGCAATCCTCGAGCCCTGCCATCCCCGGGCAATATAGAGAAAACGAAGTCTTCTGTCTGATAGCCCTTCGTCTGAGCGAGGTATCGCGGGCTCAGACCCCCTCGCGAACCCCGCCCATCTCACTGAAAACGGCGGTGACGCCGCCGTCTTCGCGCTGCTCGTCGGCGATCACATGGGAGACCGCGTTGATCAGCGCCAGGTGGGTGAAGGCCTGCGGGAAATTGCCCAGGTGGCGACCGCTTTGGGCCTCCAGCTCCTCGGCGTAGAGGTCGAGCCAGCCAGCCGCCTCCAGCAGCCGTTCGCAGAGTTTCCGCGCCCGCTCGGGCTCGCCGATCTCAGACAGCGCCGAGACCAGCCAGAACGAGCAGATCAGGAACGTCCCCTCCTCACCGTGCAGCCCGTCGTCGGTCTCCTCGACCTTGTAGCGGAGGACGAGGCCGTGTTCGGTGAGCTGCTCGGAGATCGCGTTGACGGTGGCGCAGATCCGCGGATCGTCGGGGGGGAGGAAGCGCAGCAGCGGGATCAGCAGGGTGGAGGCGTCGAGCGCGTCGGTGTCGTAGTGCTGGCGGAAGACCCCGTCGCGGACGCCGCGGGTGAGGATCTCCTCGCGGATATCGTCGGCGGTCCTCTGCCACTCGTCGGCCAGTTCCTCGAAGCCGATGCCGCGGGCGAGCCGCACCCCGCGGTCGACCGCGACCCAGATCATCAGCTTCGAGGAGACGTAGTGACGCGGCTCGCCACGCGCCTCCCAGATCCCCTGATCGGGGTGGGGCCAGGCTTCGATCGCCGCTTCGACCTGCTGGCGGATCAGCTGGCGGTCGGACGGCGTCCCCGAGCCGCGCAAGGCTTTTTCATGCAGGTAGATCGAGTCGAGCAGCGCCCCCCAGACGTCGTTCTGGCGCTGGTCGAAGGCGCCGTTGCCGATCCGCACCGGCCGCGCCCCGCCGTAGCCGTCGAGGTGGTCGAGCGTGCTCTCGGTCAGCTCCTTCTCGCCGCCGATCCCGTACATGATCTGCAGCCTCGGGTCCTTGCGGCAGACGCCGACGATGAAGCGCATGAAGTCGCGCGCCTCCTGGTCGAAGCCGAGCGTGTGCAGCGCCCAGAGGCTGAAGGTCGAGTCGCGGATCCAGCTGAAGCGGTAATCCCAGTTGCGTTCGCCGCCGGGGGTCTCGGGAAGCGAGGTCGTCGGCGCGGCGAGGATCGCGCCGGTCGGCGCGTAGGTCAGCCCCTTCAGCACCAGCGCCGAGCGCTGCAGGTGGACGCGCCAGGGGTGGTCGGGGAAGTCGCCGTCGCGCAGCCATTTGCGCCAGAAGTCTTCGGTCGAGTCGAGTCGCTCGAGCGCCTCCGGCGCGCTGCGCGGTCCGCCCAGCTCACCGTCACCCCAGGTCACCGCGCAGAAGGCGGTCTCGTCCTCGCGCAGCCTCACCGTGCCCCGTGCCGCGCCGTCGGCGAGCGTCAGCTCCATGTCGCTGGTCAGCTGCAGCTCGATGTCCTCGCCGCCGCGGGCGATCGCTTCGCCCAGCTCACCGCCGCTCCAGGTAGCCGCCTCGGCGCCGTAGGCGAAGCGCGGCAGGCACTCCATCTCCAGCTCGACCTCGCCGTCGATGCAGGTCATCGTCCGCAGCAGCGAGTGGTCGGACTCGTGTTCGGTGATCGGGCGCGAGCCCGGGCCCGCCTGCTCGACCCAGTCGTCGATCGTCAGCGCGTCGTGGACCACGACCCAGCCGGTGTCGGTCACCCAGGTGGTCTCGATGACCAGAGTGCCGGGCTCGTAGCGACGGCTGATCGGCACGACCACGCCGCGTGGCGCCAGCTTGAAGCGGCCGGCGCCGCGGTCGAGCAGCGCGCCGAAGGCGCTCGCCGAATCGAAGCGCGGCAGGCAGAGCCACTCGACCGAGCCGTCGTAGGAGACCAGGGCGCTGGTGTGGCAGTCGGAGAGAAAGCCGTAGCTGCCGATCGGCGGGAAGCGGTGGTCTCCGGCGCTCAAAGCTCGCCCAAGCTACCACCGGGCTACGCTGGCTTTTCATGACCTTTCCGATCGCTCACGTCGCTGGCGCCTTCGTGCCCCTGGAGGTCTTCCCGATCACGATTGCGGGCGTCCTCTACTGGCACCGCGCGACGGTTCTCTCCTGGGACGGGCGCCCGGTGCCGGCCTGGCGCCAGATTTGCTTCGGCGCCGGCCTGGCGACGATCGCGGTCGCCCTCTTCAGCCCGATCGGCCACATCTCCGAGGAGCTGGTGATCGCGCACATGGGCGAGCACCTGCTGATCGGCGACGTCGCCTCGCTGCTGCTCGTCCTCGGCCTGACCCGCTCGCTGCTGCAGCCGCTGCTCGCGATTCGCCTCTTCGACCGCCTGCAGATCCTCACCCATCCGGCCGTTGCGTTCCCCCTCTGGGCGTTCAACCTCTACCTCTGGCACATCCCGGCCCTCTACCAGGACGCCTACGGCGCGGCCCCGATCCACGCCCTCCAGCACACGACCTTCCTCTTCTTCGGCTGTCTGATGTGGATGCCGGTCTTCGGTCCGCTGCCCAAGCCACAGTGGTTCAGCGCCGGCTGGAAGGTCGGTTACGTGATCGCGGTGCGCTTCGCCGGCGCGATCCTCGGCAACGTGCTGATGTGGTCGGGCTCGGTGCTCTACCCGGTCTACGCCCCGGGCGAGCGCTACTGGGGCATCTCACCGCTCGCCGACCAGAGCACCGCGGGCACGATCATGATGGTCGAGGGGACCTTCCTGGCGCTTGGCGTGCTGGCCTGGGTCTTCTTCCAGGTCGCCCGCGAAGGGACCGAAAAGCAGGATCTGCTCGACCTCGCCCGCGAGCGTGGGGTGGAGCTGGACGAGCAACGCGCCCAACGAGCCGTAGCCGCCGGGCACGGGGCGCTGCTGGAGGAACGGCTGAGCGGAGCCGGTCGCAATGAGCCCGAGCTCGACCGCGGCTGAGCGGGCGCTGCTGCCCGCTCTGGTCTTCGTCGTCGGCGCGGCCAGCCTCGGCGCCGAGATAGCCGCGGCCCGCCTGCTCGCGCCCTACTTCGGCGCCTCGACGATCGTCTGGGCAAACACGATCGG
>DASSXC010000240.1:0-5979 GCA_035704205.1 Solirubrobacterales bacterium
AATTTTTCGCGATCGAGACGACCAGGCGCAGGTTGGACTCGACCATTTTCTGCTTCGCGTCGAGGTCCCCGCGCTCGATCCGTTTGGCGAGTTCGACCTCCTCCTGAGCGGTCAGCAGGCGGACTTTGCCGATGTCCTTGAGGAACAGCTGCAGGCTGTCCGTCGTCATGTCCGGTTTCAGGTCGATCGCGGCTTTGGCGCGGCGGCGACCTTTGCGACCGGTGTCGGCGGGCATCGCGTCGGCGGCCGCTTTCTGGGCCGGATCCATGTCCTCTACGAGCTCGATGCCCTGCTTCTCGATATGGCCGTAGAGATCCTCGACGTCGGACTCGTCGAGATCGACCTCCGACACCGCCGAGGCGATGTCGCCGAAGGTGAGCACGCCGAGCTGCTGACCCCTATGGATCAGCCCTTTTACCTCCTCGAGCTCCTGAAGCTCCGCAACCAGCATCTATTCTGCACCCGTCTTTCTGCGTCAAAAAAGCGGACCAGAGAGGCGGTCCGCGAAGTAGGAGTAGGGCCTTGCACGTCTGAAAGGCCTCAAACGTCTGTTCGCATAATAGGCGCTTCAGTTTTTGAAGTCAAGGCCCCGCGTGCCCAAATTCCGCCGAAATCCCCGTCCCTGGCTGCGTGCCTTCTGGCAGCGCGCCTACCGCGAGAACGTCACCGGCCTCTCGGCGATGGTCGCCTACAACCTGATGCTCGCCGTCTTCCCCTTCGCCCTGCTGGTCCTCTTCGTCTTCGGCCAGGTGCTGAAGATCAACGGGGTGGAGACGGGGGTGCTCGACGACCTGCAGCGGCTGTTCCCCAATGCCGAGCAGCATACGCTCACCGACGTCCTGGAAAGGATCGAGGACAACTCGACCACGATCGGGATCGCCGCCTTCCTCGGCTCATTGTGGATCGGCGCCTCCTTCTGGGGCGCGATGGACACCGCCTTCGGCCGCATCTACCACGTCCCTAGCCGCGGTTGGGTCGAGCAGAAGCGCTTCTCCTTCGCGATGTTGGGGGTCGTCCTGCTGCTGATCGCCGCGAGCATCCTGCTGCCGACCATCGAGGCGACGCTCGTCTCGAGCACCGACCGGCTCCCGCTGGGCCTCTCCGACATCAAGGCGATCGACACGGTGCTGCTGCTGGGCCTGGCCGTGCTGATCGTCTTCGCGATCTGCTGCGTCATCTACTGGGCCGTGCCGAAAGGTCACATGCCGTGGCGGGACGTCTGGCCGGGAGCCGCCTTCGTCACGGTTGCCGCCGGCGTCGCCAACTGGGCCTTCCCCTTCTACCTCTCCAACGTCTCGAGCCTCTCGCGTTTCGGCTCGACCCTGGGCTTCGTCCTGATCGCCCTGCTGTGGTTTTACCTACTGAGCCTCGCCCTGCTGGTCGGCGCGACGATCAACTCGCTGCGCCACGAGCTGCACGACACCGGCGAGCTCCCCTACACGTAGAAAGGGCCGGGCAGAGCCCGGCCCTTTCTCGAAACGATCGGAGGGATCGTTTACGGGTAAACGAAACCGCGCTCGACGAACTGCAGGTCGAAGTCCTGCACCGCCTCGTTTTTGCCCGCAGCGGAAGGAAGTTCCGACTGCGAGTTGACGAAGCCGTTGAGGCTGATCGGGATGAACCCGAACAGTTTCAGGACACAACCGCTCGCACCTGGCACCGAGAACGAGTTGTCCACGTAGGTGCCGTTGTCGAGATGGATGATGCCTTTTCCGTCGATGCTGAGTTCTGGTTCTTTACCGGTGATCGGTTTGTTCGGTTCCGGCGGGCTGGTGGTGCCCGTCGTCAGTTTCAGCGTGATCGGGCTCGAGTTAGAGCCGATGTAGCAGGTATTGCCCAGCACTCCCGATGGGGTGGTCAGGTGGACCTTGATCGGGATCGTCACCGTTTCAATGGTGAAGTTGGAGGGCGTGCCTGCCAATTCAGTTTCGGCGTAGAGGGTCAGAGCGTCGCTGCCGAAGAATTCGAGCAGCCAGGTCAGACCGGTCAGGCCGAGGACTCCACCGGGGACTTTCTGTTTGACTTTCGTCAGCCCACCTTTGGAGTTGAACGTGAAGCCTTCGAAGTTTTCGTCGGCTCCGCCGCTCAGTGTAAGGGGATTTTCGATCGGCACGTCCTTGCTGCCGGTCTGCAGGTGGCCCCCGGTGATGTCCGAATGGAGGCAAACTGCCAATCCCGCTTTTTCTTCAGGACTCGGGCACCCTTTGAATACTTCGTAGCCGGGTGCCGGTTCTTTTGCCTGCGCGGCCGGGGCAAGCAGAGCCACGGCCAGGACCCCCATTACTGCGGCCGTGAGCAGCCGTGCAAGCGTCTTGGACTGGGTCATACACACTCCTCCCATAAACATAGTAGTTTTTGATCTTAAAGAAAGATCAATTCGATCCATCATCTCTGATCAAATGGCGCGAGTCAAGGGTCACCTGTGAATTTGGCTTAACGAGCCGAACAGCGCACCGTGCAGGCCGCCGATCACGGCGTCCACAAGTCGGCGGTTGCCGCCGAGCTCGAGCCTGGCGGTATCGCAATCGACCACGGCATCGAGCCAGGCGGTGGGTGAGCCGAGGGCCCATGCATCGGCATCGACCCGAAGTCGCGTGGCACAGGTGGTGATCGTGCTGTCCTCCATCTCGATCATCACGCCGGCGAGGCGACGCTCCCCGCCATTTGGGATTTCCACAGCCAGCCGACACGTGCCGGACAGGTCGGCTGGGGGCTCCAGCAACGGCACCGCCAGCAGGAAGGCCGCCTCGACGTCGAGACGACCGATTGGGGCGGTCGTTTCGGGCAGGTAACGTCGCTCCCAGCGCGCCGCGGCACCAAGCGGCGCGATCCCCTGACGGAGCCACTCGGTGACCCCGTACGGTGTGCTCCTGCCGTTGCTCGTCCGCGCTTCGACCAGGTTGGCGAGGCGAAGCGCCGCAAGCCGTCGCTCCAGGGTCGGGTAGCTGAGCGAGCCGATGATCCGGTCAAGGTCCGTCAGCGAGAGCGGCCCCGCGGCCAGGGCACGGAGCATCGTCGTCGACCAACCCTCCGCCAGCGCCTTGATCGGTGCCTTCGCGGCGCTGCCGTCCAACGCCAGCGCGCCCTCCGGCGCCTTGGCGAGCCAGGCTTCCAGTGCGGCCATGACCGAGAGAAGGTCATGGCCGCCGGCGGTCAGCTCGTGTTCGAGCACCCCGGGGAAGCGGTTGCGCCGGTGCTTTTCTATCGCGCCGATCTCATCCAGACGCTTCAACTGGGTGCGCAGGGTGCTCTGTGCAGGGGTGTTGGTCCGGCGCAGCAGGTCAGACTGCAGTTTGGGCCCATCCTGCAGCGACTGGAGGATGAGGACGTTCAGCGGCGCGCCAAGGAGAACGAGGGTATGCGCTCCGGAGCGCGCCCCATTCCCGCTCCCGTTGACCGTGTTTGCAGTCAAGCAAGGGTATTATGACATTAATCAGTTTTATTTGGGAATTGGCTAAGGTCCGGGGTCTGGTGGTCGGGAGGACTTTGCACCTGGGCAGCAAGCGGCTCTGGGGAGCCCTTGCGCTCTTCGCGCTGCTGGCGCTGATCGCCGCAGGCTGCGGCGAGGGCGCGGGTGGGGAGAGCACGGCGGATCGCTTCGACGCAAACCGGGCGTGGCGGTTGGTGGAACTGCAGCTCGAAAGCGGTCAGCGCCCGGCTGGATCGCCCCAGCTTCGCAAGCTGGCGACGAAACTGCGCCCGCGGCTCCCCGACGGCCGCTTCGAAGCGCTCCCCGGCGAGCCCGGCCTGCGCAACGTGGTCGGAACCCTGCCCGGTAGGAAGCCGGGGATCGTCCTCGGCGCCCACTACGACACGCTGGCCAAGCCCCGCGGCTTCGTCGGTGCCAACAACGGTGCCGCCGGCAGCGCGATCGTCGTCGAGGCAGCGCGGGCGCTGCGGGGGTTGCCCGCCGGCTCCAACGCTCGCGAGGTCCGCTTCGTCCTCTTCGACGGCGAGGAGCCGGCCGAGGTCCTGCCCGAGGAAACCGCGAACTTCTACGAGGAAGGTCTGCGCGGTTCGCGCGCCTACGTCGCCGCCAACCCCAACCGTACCGGCCAGATGATCCTGCTCGACTACGTCGGCCACCGCGGCCTCCTGCTGCCGCGCGAGGGGAGCTCGACCGAATCGCTCTGGAACCGGCTGCTGGTCGCCGCCAACGTCGCGGACACCGAACGCTTCTTCTCGCGCCAGGCGGGCACCCCGATCGAAGACGACCACACGCCCTTCCTGCGCGCCGGGGTCCCGGCCGTCGACCTGATCGATTGGCGCTACCCCGGCCACAGCCTCGCCGACGGCCTGGACAGGCTCTCGCGCACCAGCCTCGACGCGGTTGGCGAGACGGTCGTGCAGCTCGTCAGCGAACTGCGCGAAGAATGAGCCCTCTGGAGCCTTACCCAGCGGGCAGGCCGAAGAGCGTTTCGTGCAGGCCGATCAGCAGCCAGTGGACGAGGGTGAGGTCGCCGGAGACGCCGAGCTGAAGCGATGGCGGGTCGACCAGGGTGTCGAGCCACTGGACGGGGGTGCCGGTGATCAGGGCGCGGCCGTCGCCGTCGAGAAGGGGGGATGAGGAGACGACTCGGCCGGCCTCGATCTCCGCCATCGCTCCGACCGGGAAGGACGGCTCACCGGGCACCCGGACGTCGAGGCGGCAGGTGCCGTCGAGTCCGTCCGGCAGCTCGAGCAACGGCAGCGCGAGCTGGAACGCCGCGTCGACGTCGAGCGCCTCCGGCGGCGCCACGTCCGGCTCCGGGTAGTGGAGCTCCATCCGTGCCGCGGCCGCGATCGGGGCAAAGCCTTCCCGCATCCAGTCGGTCAGCGCGTAGCGGGTCTCGCCGGGGCCGGGCAGCGCCTCGACCTGGCCGACGCGCTCCATCGCCTCGACGTGTTCCGCGATGGTCTCGTAGCTGAGGATCTGCACGGCGCGGTCCAGCTCGGTCAGGGTCATCGCTTCGCTCGCCAGGGCGTGGGTCACCGTCGCCGACCAGCAGCACACCAGTGGCGCGATCGCCTCGGCCCCGGCGGGGCCGAGTTCGAGCGGCCCGTGAGGGCAGTTGCGCAGCCAGCGTTCGAGGATGGCGGCGACGAAGAGGAACTGCTCGCCCTTGGATGAGGCTCTCATCAAGGTGCTTGGGCCGATCGAGGGCGGGAGACCCGCGGGAGACCCCTGGTCATCGCCGCCGAGATCGTCACCCAACCCTTCCTCGTCCTCCGCGTCGAAGTCGTCCTCCTCGTCCTCGAGGTCGTCCTCGTACGGCTCGTAGTCCGCCTCCTCCACAGCGTCACGATCGAGCGGGCCGAGGCGGCCCCCTGCAAGCGCGCTCTCCAGCATCTCGAGCAGCACATCTCGATCCGCCGAGCCGGCGATGAAGAGCAGCGTCAGCGTTCCCGTACGCGCTCTGAACCCACTCCCGGTGACCCCTCGAGCAGCCACACTCCCCATTATGGCACTTATAGGATGCATTGGGAACGCATCAGTCTCGGCGGCCATATCCAGCCGCGAAATCTTCAGACCGATGGCCTGAACAGCGCTTTGTGCAGCTCGCCGATCAGCTTCGTCGGCAGCGTCTCGTCGCCACCCGCACGGGCCAGCCTCAGGTCGGCCTCGATCACCATTTCGAGCCACTCCGGGGCGGTGGCGCTGGCCCAGAATTCCGCGTCCTCGTCGAGGCGCGTCTCGCAGGAGAGGACCCGGCCTCGGTCGACCCGCACCGTCACGCCGGCCGGGCTGTGCAGCACGCCCTCGTCCAGCTCCACCGCGAGTGAGCAGGAGCCGACCAGGTCGGGCGGCAGCTCGAGCATGGGCAATGTGAGCTGGAAGGCGGCCTGGACGTCGAGCGCGGCGATAGGGGCCGTGTCGCCGGGCGGGTAGCGGAGCTCCATCCGCGCCGCCGTGGCCAGCGGTGCGATCGCCAGCCGCAGCCAGTCGGTTGCGACGAAGCGCTCCTCGCCGTCTGCCCTGCTCGGACTGGCTTCCAGCAG
>DASSXC010000241.1:0-13364 GCA_035704205.1 Solirubrobacterales bacterium
CGACGTGACGCTGGCGGACAACGACGGCGAGATCGCCTACGTCGACGCCGAGCGCATCGTGGTCACCCACGGCTCGAAGAAGGACGAGTACCCGCTGCACAAGTTCATGCGCTCCAACCAGGGGACGATCATCCACCAGCGCCCGATCGTCGCCAGCGGCCAGAAGGTGAGGAAGGGCGACGTGCTCGCCGACGGCTCCTCGACCGCCGGCGGTGAGATCGCCCTGGGCAAGAACTGCCTGGTCGCCTTCATGTCCTGGGAGGGCTACAACTTCGAGGACGCGATCATCCTCTCCGAGCGCCTGGTCAAGGACGACGAAATGACCTCGATCCACATCGAGGAGTACGAGATCGACGCCCGCACGACCAAGCTCGGCGACGAGGAGATCACCCGCGACATCCCCAACCGCTCAGAGGAGAGCCTGCGCAACCTCGACGAGCGCGGCATCGTCCGCGTCGGCGCCGAGGTGATCTCGGGCGACCTCCTGGTCGGCAAGGTGACGCCGAAGGGCGAGACCGAGCTGACCGCCGAGGAGAAGCTGATCCGTGCGATCTTCAAGGAGAAGGCGCGCGAGGTCCGCGACACCTCGCTCAAGGTTCCGCACGGTGAGGGCGGCGTCGTGATCGACGTGCTCACCTTCAGCCGCGACGACGGCGACGACCTGCCACCCGGCGTCAACGACCTGGTCCGCGTCTACGTCGCGACCAAGCGCAAGATCGCCGAGGGCGACAAGCTCGCCGGCCGTCACGGGAACAAGGGTGTGATCTCGAAGATCGTGCCCGAAGAGGACATGCCGCACCTCGCCGACGGCACCCCCGTCGACGTGATCCTCAACCCACTCGGCGTGCCGAGCCGGATGAACATCGGCCAGGTGCTCGAGACGCACCTCGGTTGGGTCGCCGGCAACGGCTGGTACGACGACGGCTCCGAGGCCTACAAGCAGGCCCACTCCGACGATGGCGACGGCCGCGTCTACGTGGCGACGTCGGTCTTCGACGGCGCCAGCGTCGAGGACGTCGACCAGGCCCTGGTCGAGTGGCAGGAGCAGAACTCCGAGCGCGGCATCGACCTCGGCGTCGACAAGCGCGAGCGCCCCGGCGCCCAGGCCGCCGGCGCGATGCAGCTCTACAACGGCCGCACCGGCGAGCCCTACGAGGGCAAGGTCACGGTCGGCTACATGTACATCCTCAAGCTGCTCCACCTGGTCGACGACAAGATCCACGCTCGCTCGACCGGCCCCTACTCGCTCGTCACCCAGCAGCCGTTGGGCGGCAAGGCGCAGTTCGGCGGCCAGCGCTTCGGCGAGATGGAGGTCTGGGCGCTGGAGGCCTACGGCGCCGCCTACACCCTGCAGGAGATGCTCACGGTCAAGTCCGACGACACGGTCGGCCGGGTCAAGGCCTACGAGGCGATCGTCAAGGGCGAGAACATCCCCGAGCCCTCGATCCCCGAGTCCTTCAAAGTGCTGCTGAAGGAGATCCAGAGCCTCTCGCTCGACGCCAACGTCGTCTCCGAAGGGGGGGACGTCGAAATCTCCGAGGAGGACGACGACCTGCTGAAAGCCGCCGAGGAGCTCGGCATGGACCTGACCGGGGTCCGGGCCGAGGGCTCCAACGGGGCCGCCGACGAGCAGGAGGAGCAGGTGGTCGCCGAGGGCGAAGCCGGAACCGGGGGCGATGCGAACGGCAGCGACGGGGCCGAGGCGGATGGCGCAGCGGCAGAGGCCAAAGAAGAGACGAAGGTGGAGGACTGATGATCGACATCAACAACTTCGACGCGATCGAGATCGGCCTCGCTTCCTCGAAGAAGATCCGCTCCTGGAGCTGGGGCGAGGTCACCAAGCCGGAGACGATCAACTACCGCACGCTGAAGCCGGAGAAAGACGGCCTCTTCTGCGAGCGCATCTTCGGTCCGACCAAGGATTGGGAGTGCTACTGCGGCAAGTACAAGCGGGTCCGCTACAAGGGCATCGTCTGCGAGCGCTGCGGCGTCGAGGTGACGCGCTCCAAGGTGCGCCGCGAGCGCATGGGCCACGTCGACCTCGCCGCGCCGGTCTCCCACATCTGGTTCTTCAAGGGCGTGCCGAGCCGGATCGGCTACCTGATCGACATGGCTCCCAAGGAGCTCGAGAAGGTCCTCTACTTCGCCGCATCGATGGTGACCTGGGTCGACGTCGAGGCGCGCGACAAAGACCTCGGCAAACTCGAGAAAGAGGTCAAAAAGGTCACCGACAGCTACGCCGCCGAACAGCAGAAACGCACCCAGGAGCTGAGCGAGTCGCTCGAGCGCCGGATCAAGTACCTGGAAGAGGGTGGCCAGGAAAAGTTCGACGACGACGATCACATCTGGGCCGACTCGCTGAAGCTGACCGCGACCCAGCTGCGCAAGCTGAAAGACGACGAGCGCGGCAAAATGATCAAAGAACTGCGCAAAACGTTCGAGGCGGAGATCTCCGACACCGAGGCCTACATCGAAGAGGCGATCGAGCGGATGGACGAGGTCTGGAAGATCTTCACCGAGATGAAGCCGAAGGACGTCGTCAACGACGAGACCGTCTTCCGTGAGCTCAAGGACCGCTTCGGCTCCCCCTTTGGCTGGGGCGAGTACTTCCGCGGCGGCATGGGCGCCGAAGCGGTGCGCGACCTGCTCGAGCAGGTCGACCTGGCCGCCGAATGCGAGGAGCTCGAGCAGACGATCAACAGCTCCAAAGGCCAGAAACAGGCTCGCGCGGTGAAGCGCCTGAAAGTCGCCTCCGCCTTCCTCAACTCCGAGAACAAGCCGGACTGGATGATCCTCGACTGCGTGCCGGTGATCCCGCCGGAGCTGCGGCCGATGGTGCAGCTCGACGGTGGCCGCTTCGCGACCTCGGACCTCAACGACCTCTACCGACGGGTGATCAACCGCAACAACCGCTTGAAAAGGCTGCTCGACCTCGGCGCGCCCGAGATCATCGTCAACAACGAGAAGCGGATGCTGCAGGAGGCCGTCGACGCGCTGTTCGACAACGGCCGTCGCGGCCGCCCCGTCACCGGGCCGGGCAACCGCCCGCTGAAGTCGCTCTCCGACATGCTCAAGGGCAAGCAGGGCCGTTTCCGCCAGAACCTGCTCGGCAAGCGCGTCGACTACTCCGGCCGCTCGGTGATCGTCTCCGGTCCGAGCCTGCAGCTGCAGCAGTGCGGCCTGCCCAAGCTGATGGCGCTCGAGCTCTTCAAGCCGTTCATCATGGCGCAGCTGGTCGAGCGCAAAGCGGTGCAGAACATCAAGGCGGCCAAGAAGATGGTCGAGTCGATGGTGCCCGAGGTCTGGGACGTGCTCGAGGAAGTCATCCACGAGCACCCGGTGCTGCTCAACCGCGCCCCGACCCTGCACCGCCTCGGCATCCAGGCCTTCGAACCGATCCTGGTCGAGGGCAAGGCGATCCAGGTTCATCCCCTGGTCTGCCACGCTTTCAACGCCGACTTCGACGGCGACCAGATGGCGGTCCACGTGCCGCTCTCCGCCGAGGCCCAGGCCGAGGCGCGGGTGCTGATGCTCTCCGCCAACAACATCCTCTCGCCGGCCCACGGTGCGCCGCTGGCCACCCCGACCCAGGACATGGTGCTGGGGATCTACTACCTCACCTACGGCCCCCCGGCGGAGGAGCTGGCCAAGCGCGACGAGGAGCTGAAGAAGGGCAAAAGCCCCAACGGCAGCGCGCCGAAGGTCTTCCGCTCCTCGCAGGAGGCCGAGCTCGTCTACGAGAACGGCGGCTGCAAGCTGCACGACCTGGCCGAGTACCGGCGGGCTGGGCACGAGCACTTCCTGACCACGGTCGGGCGGATCATCTTCAACGAGAAGATCGAGCGCGCCCTCTCCGTCGCGCTCGACGACGAGTTCGACCCGGAGGGCTTCGTCTTCGCCAACCAGGCGTTGAAGAAGCGCGACGTCAACGAGATGGTCTCCGACCTGGTCGAGGCGTACGGTGCGCCGGCGGTCTCACGGGTGCTGGACGCCTTCAAGGACCTCGGCTTCCACTACGCCAGCCAGGCCGGCATCACCGTCGCCAAGAACAACGTCGTCTCGCCGCCCGAGAAGGCGGAGATCCTCGATCGCTACGAGAAGCAGACCGCTGAGATCCAGGGTCAGTACGACGACGGTTACATCACCGCGGAGGAGCGCCACGAGGCCGTCACCGCGCACTGGAACAAAGCGACCGACGAGGTCGCCCAGGCGATGGAGGACAACCTCGACGAGCTCAACCCGATTTTCATGATGGCCAACTCGGGCGCCCGCGGCTCGTTCAAACAGATCCGCCAGCTCGCCGGGATGCGCGGCCTGATGGCCAATCCGAAAGGCGAAATCATCGAGCGGCCGATCAAGGCCAACTTCATGGAGGGCCTCTCGGTGCTGGAGTACTTCATCTCCACCCACGGCGCCCGAAAGGGACTCGCCGACACGGCGCTGCGCACGGCGGACTCGGGTTACCTGACCCGCCGCCTGGTCGACGTCGCCCAGGACGTGATCGTCCGCGACGAGGATTGCAAGACCAAGGAACACATCGAGATGGTGCTGCGCAAGGACGACGGCTCGCTCAACGACAACCTGATCGGCCGCCTGGCGGCGAAGAAGTTCGAGACCAAGCGCGGCCGCGAGCTGCTCAAGCGCAACCAGGAGATAACCCTGGCCGAGGTGGAGGAGATCGCCGAGGCGCTTGGCGACGAGGAGGTCACGATCCCGGTCCGCTCGACCCTCAAGTGCGAGGCCGAGTCCGGCGTTTGCCGCTCCTGCTACGGGGTCGCGCCGGCGACCGGCTCGATGGTCGACATCGGCGACGCGGTGGGCATCATCGCCGCTCAGTCGATCGGCGAGCCGGGCACCCAGCTGACCATGCGGACCTTCCACACCGGCGGCGTCGCCGGCCAGGACATCACCCAGGGTCTGCCGCGCATCGTCGAGCTCTTCGAGGCGCGCAAACCGAAGGGCCTCGCGCAGATGGCCGAGGAGGCCGGCAAGGTCTCGGTCGAGGAAACCGACAAAGCGCTGAAAGCGATCATCACCGCCTCCGACGGCGAGGAGCACGCCTACAGCTTCCCGCCCCGCACCCGCCTGCACGTCGCCGACGGCGACAAGGTCGAGGTCGGCCAGCAGCTCAACGAGGGCTCGCTGTACCCGGCTGACCTGCTGGCGATCCGCGGCCGCACCGAGACCGAGCTCTACCTCGTCGCCGAGGTGCAGAAGGTCTACCGGGCGCAGGGCGTCGACATCAACGACAAGCACATCGAGCTGATCGCCCGGCAGATGCTGAAGAAGGTGAAAATCGAGTCGAAGGGCTCGACCAGCCTGCTGCCCGGCCAGCTCGAAGACCGCGGCCAGCTCAAACGGCTCAACAAACAGATCAAGGCGGACGGCGGCACGGCGGCCAAAGGCGAGGAGGTCATCCTCGGGATCACCAAGGCCTCGCTGGCGACCGAGTCGTTCCTCTCCGCGGCCTCCTTCCAGGAGACCCCCAAGGTGCTCACCGATGCGGCGCTGGAGGGCAAACGGGACAAGCTCGTCGGCCTCAAGGAGAACGTCATCATCGGCAAGCTGATCCCCGCGGCGACCGGCCTGAAGCACTACCGCACGCTGGCGGTGGAGCCCGCGGTCCCGATCGAGCCGCCCTCAGACGACGACCTGCTCGACGAAGACGAGCTGGCCGCCGAGCTCGGCGTCGACGGGGACGAGGCGCCGGTGGAGAGCTTCGGGCCCTCGTTTGCCGAGGAGCTCGAGGAGCTGGCGCAGGAGATCGAGCAGAGCTCGGAGGACAAAGCGTCCTAGTTCGGAGCCGTAAGGAGGGGACGGGCCACCCGTCCCCTCCTCACGCACCAGCATCCATAGCTCCGGTATCCCCCAGATGAAGCTTTATGTCCCCTCTGGGGGGTTCAAAGCTTCAATATCGCCCGCTAGTTGAGGCAGAGGGCGTAGACGGTGATCGTCTGTGCTGCGCCGGTTTTGTTGGAGGCGGCGTAGAACCAGCCGTTGCCGCTGGGGGCGTTCGAGGTCATCTCGACGCCGTAGGCGCTGGGTGCGCCGCCGCCGCTGAGGACCTGTTCGTTGCCCGGGCAGGCGATCGCGATGCTGCCGTTCGCACCAGCCGCGATCGGCTCGGATTTGGTCCGCACGGTGGTCGTGCCGAGCTCGCTGGCGGCGACCGAGTTGATGCCCAGGTCGGCCTGAGTCAACGAGCCGTCGGCCACCTCGGAGCCGCCTACCGAATTGGCGGCCAGGTCGCCCGCGGTGAGCGAGTCCGGGGCCACCTCGGCAGAGGCGACCGCATTGTCGGCGATCTCATCCGATTTGACCGCGTCTTTGGCGATCTCGTCGCTGCCGACCGAGTCGGTGCCGAGGTCGTCGACGGTGACCGTCGCGTCGGCGATCTTCGGCGAGCTGACCGCGTTGTCGCGCAGGTCGACGGTGCGGACGGTTGCATCGACGATCTGCGCCGAGCGGACGAGGAACCTGGGGGCCGCGAACGCGGTGCCGGCGAGCGTCAGGAACAGCGCGACGCAGCTGATCACGAGGGCGGGGGAGGGGCGGAATGAGCGGGTCTTGCGAGTCATCGGAAGTGTCCTTTCGTTGTTGTTGAATCCGATGGGCTCAGCTTCGAACGGATCTCGCGTTTGCTCTACGGACCCTGGGGGTGAAGTTGCTCACCCCTGGGCGGGGCGAGGTGGGCGAGGTGTCCCTCCTGCTTGCTGGGTTTTTCGCCCCGGACTTCGCGTCCGTCCGAGATCGTGTTCCGGGGCGAAAAACGGACGCCGCTGCGCTGGAGGGGCACCCCGCCCACCTCTTCACAGGCCGCGATGAGTAGATTTGGCTGCGTGGCCAACCCCAGCAAGGTCTGCATAGTGGGCGCAGGAAGCTCCGGGCTTACCGCTTGTCAGGTTCTAGCTGCCAGGGGCATCCCTTTCGACTGCTTTGAGAAGGGGTCGATGATCGGTGGGAACTGGCGTTATGAGAACGACAATGGGACGTCGTCCGCATACAAATCCCTGCACATCAACAGTGCCCGCAAGCTGATGTCCTACAAGGCGTTTCCGATGCCGGAGGACTATCCGGATTACCCCAGCCACTGGCAAGTCGCGAAGTACTTCGACGACTACGCAGAGCGCTTCGGGCTTGCCGAGAAGATCACCTTTCGGACCGAGGTAATTGCCGCCGAGCCCGCTGAGGCGGGCTGGGAAGTAACGGTTGAGGATGCCGATGGGAAGCGGCGCACCGAGACCTATCGAGCCGTGGTGGTGGCCAACGGTCATCACTGGAAGCCGCGCTGGCCCGAACCGCCGTTCCCCGGTGCCGACGCCTACGAGGGCGAGCAGATGCACGTCCACCACTACCGTGAGCCCGACGTGCTGGAGGGCAAGCGGGTGCTGGTGCTCGGCATCGGCAACTCCGCTGTCGACGTCGCGGTCGAGTCCTCGCGGATCGCCGCGAAGACCTTCCTGGCGATGCGGCGCGGGGCCTACGTCCTGCCGAAGTTCCTCGGCGGCAAACCGATCGACGAATCGGCGCCGCCGGCGATGACCTACCTGCCGATCTCGGTGCAGCGCTTCTTCTTCAACCGGCTGCTGAAGATGTCGATCGGCGAGATGACCGACTACGGCCTGCCGAAGCCCGACCACAAGCTGCTCGAGGCCCATCCCACCGTCTCCTCGGAGTTGCTGCCGCGGATCGGTCATGGCGACATAGCTGTCAAGCCGAACATCGCTCGCTTTGCAGGCGGCCGCAGCGTCCGTTTCGAGGACGGCAGCGAAGAGGAGATCGACCTGGTGATCTACTGCACCGGCTATGAGATCTCCTTCCCGTTCCTCGACGAGAAGGTCTTTGTTGCCCACGACAACCGGATGCCGCTCTACCAGCGAGTCGTCTCAGCCGAGAATCCGGGTCTCTACTTCGTCGGTTTCGTCCAGCCGCTCGGCCCGCTCATGCCGATCGCCGAGTCGCAGGCCGAATGGATCGCCGACCTGCTCACCGATCGCGCCGCGCTACCGCCGGTGGCGGAGATGCAGAAAGAGGTCGCCGAGTACGACGGCTGGCTGAAGAAGCGCTTCGTTTCCTCCAAGCGCCACACGATCGAGGTGGATTTCCACCCCTATCTGCGGGCCATCGGGCGCGAGCGCAAGCGCCGTTCCGCGCAGCCGGCCTGAGCTGGGCCGTGCTGAGGACCGCGGGGTCGAACCGGCAGCGGTCGCCAGCGGTTGAAGCCGTCGCCACCCGAGTCCTCGGCGGGGTTGTCGGCCTCGGGCGACTTGCTCGCCCACCAGACCAGCCAAAGGGCGCCGAAGACTGGAATCTTCAGCACGACAAGGAGAAAGAAAATCGGCCAGAACCCCTCCACGGAGTTCAGTCTAGACCGCTGACCCAGGCCGTCAATGCCTCGACCTGGACCTCCTCGAGGCCAAGATGGGACTCGGTGGGCACCAGCAGGGTCGGCTCCTCCCGCCCCCGCGCCCACTCATAGCAGCTCTCGTCGAAGCTGTCGTCGATCCACGCCATCGGTCGACCCTTGCCGTACTCGTCGAGCGGCCCCAGCTTCCAGTGCGCGGACCCGAACCGAGCGGCCCCGTCGAAGCTGAGGAACGGCAGCTCGGGCAGACCGAGGATGTTGGGCAGGTAGTCGTTCGCTTTGTCCTCCCAGCCCGTCGCCCAGACGAGCTCATAGTGCTCGGCCAACCGCTTCAGCCGGTCGCCCGCCACCAAGGAGATGCAGTGCACCATCCCGTCAACCAGCTCGAACTTGGCTTCGGACCTGTCAGGCGGCTCGTCGAACCCGAACAAGGAGATGACCCCGTCGACATCTACTGCGAGGATGGGTTTGCTCATATTTAGACCTTAAGAGGCCAGGTGGGCGTGGCTGGCAAGGACGCAGGGAGAGAGGTGAGGGGAGCGCACTCTAGTGCGTGACCCGACCCGAACGACTGAGGACGCCGCCAGGCGCGTCCACCTGGCCTCTTACCAGCGGTAATGGGCGAAGGCCTTATTGGCCTGGGCCATCCTGAAGATGTCGTCCTTGCGCTTCCAGGCCCCGCCCTGCTGCTGGATCGAGTCGAGGATTTCGCTGGCGAGGCGCTCTGACATCGAGTACTCGCGACGGTTGCGGGCGAAGTCGACCAGCCAGCGGACCGCGAGGGTGCGGGCGCGGCGCGCGGGGACCTCGACCGGCACCTGGTAGGTGGCGCCGCCGACGCGGCGGGAGCGGACCTCGAGCACGGGCGTCAACTGTTTGATCGCCGCCTCGAGGGTCTCGATCGGGTCCTCGCCCGAGCGCTCGCCGACGATCGCCAGGGCGTCGTAGACGATCCGCTCGGCAAGCGACTTCTTGCCGTCGGACATCACTTTGTTGATCACCTGCTGGACGAGCCGGTTGCGGTAGCGCGCGTCGGGTTCGACCGGACGGATCGTTGCGGCGGAGCGGCGAGGCACTAGGAAGCCTTGACCCCGTAGAGGGAGCGGGCCTGCTTGCGGTCGGAGACACCGGCCGCGTCGAGCGTGCCGCGGACGACCTTGTAGCGGACGCCCGGCAGGTCCTTGACCCGGCCGCCGCGAACCAGGACCACCGAGTGCTCCTGCAGGTTGTGGCCCTCGCCGGGGATGTAGGTGGTGACCTCCATCCCGTTGGTGAGCCGCACACGGGCGATCTTGCGCAGGGCGGAGTTCGGCTTCTTCGGCGTTACGGTGGCGACGCGGGTGCAGACACCGCGCCTTTGCGGCGCCGCGACCCTCTTCTTGTTGCCTTGCCCCGACTTGAGGCCCGGCGTCGTCGTCTTCTTCTTAGGCCGCTTGCGGCCCTTCCTAATAAGTTGATTCGTGTTCGGCACGGCCGCGCATGGTAGCGGGCCGCCGCTTTTGGGGCGACAACGAGCAACACGCCGCCCAGCATCAGCCCTGCCGCCGCGGCGATCTGGGCGTAGAAGCCGTCGTAGAGGACGGCCTTGGCGCCGGCGAAGCGGGCCGACTCGGCGCTCGCGTCGAGTCCGGCCGGCAGATCGACGAGGAGAACGACCGCCAGCGCCAGGGCGCCGAGCGCGAAGACGATCCGGCCCAGGCCCCGGCGGCGCTCGTTGCGCAGCGCGGCAAGCGCCAGGATCCCGGCAAGCGCCGCCACCGGCACAAGCAGGTAGGCGTGGGCCTCGCCGGCGGTTTCGCCGCCGACCGTGGGTGCTTCAGCCGCCGGAAGGCCGGCGTAGCCGAGCTGGCCGATCTCGACCGCCCGGTAGTCGACGAACTGGGCGACGATCAGCAGCACGGCGCTGGCGAGGATGGTGAGGCAGATCGCCCGCTGCGGGGTCAGCACGGCGCTGGCGCGGGTCGCGGCGGCCCGCGACCATGCCGCGGCGCGCAAGAGCCGCCGTTCCAGCCAGGCGAGCCGTCGCAGGAGGAACACGCCTACAGGGCGCAGTCGGCGGCCGAGCCAGCGGGCCGGTGGCGCCACGGTTGCCCGCAGCCTTCGCCCGACCGCGGCCAGCCGCGGCCAAACGCCGACCAGCACCCGGTTGAGCCTCGCGTCCGCCGCCCGGGTCCAGGTCCCAACCCGAGGTGCCGCAATGAGAAGCGAATTGACGCGCCTGTCGGCGCTCCTGGTGAAGGCCTCGGCCCGGGCTCGCGCGATCATCGCCCGCCGCCGCGCCGCTGCTATCATCGCGCGTCGCTCAGGCTTCTTTTTTGCAGTTCGTTTCGCCGGGCCCGCGAGGGCCTTTTTCATGCGCCGATCCCGGCGACTCTCACGGGCAGGCGCCGACTTTCCAGACTTCACAGATCTCTCTCGTCCCCACTTCATAAAGGCAACGCTTACCTTAAGACCATGGCACGTAGCTTCCCCCTAGAGAAAACCCGCAACATCGGCATCATGGCGCACATCGACGCCGGTAAGACGACGACGACCGAGCGCATCCTCTACTACACCGGCCGCACGCACAAAATCGGCGAGGTTCACGAGGGCGCCGCGGTGATGGACTGGATGGAACAGGAGCAGGAGCGCGGCATCACGATTACGTCCGCCGCGACCGCCTGCGAGTGGAACGGCCACCGGATCAACATCATCGACACGCCCGGCCACGTCGACTTCACGGTCGAGGTCGAGCGCAGCCTGCGCGTCCTCGACGGCGCGATCGCCGTCTTCGACGCCGTCGCCGGGGTCGAGCCGCAGTCCGAGACCGTCTGGCGCCAGGCCGACAAGTACAAGGTGCCGCGCTTCGCCTACATCAACAAGATGGACCGCACCGGCGCCGACTTCTTCAACGCGGTCGAGACGATGAAGGACCGGCTCGGCGCCAATCCACTGCCGATTCAGCTGCCGATCGGCAGCGAGGGCGACTTCGTCGGCGTCGTCGACCTGATCGAGATGGTGGCGCTGGTCTGGAAAGACGAACTCGGCACCGAGTTCGAGACCGTCGAGATACCGGCCGACCTCACCGAGCAGGCCGAGGAATACCGCACCCAGCTGATCGAGGCCTGCGCCGACTACGACGACGAGCTGATGGAGGCCTACCTGGCCGAGGAGGAGATCCCCCACGAGCGGATCGCGAAGTCCCTCCACCGAGCCTGCCTCGACACCAAGGTGACTCCGGTTCTCTGCGGCTCCTCGTTCAAAAACAAGGGAGTGCAGCCGCTGCTCGACGCGGTCGTCGAGCTGCTGCCCTCGCCGCTCGAGGTTCCCCCGGTCACCGGCCTGATCCCAGCGGGCAAGGGCGAAGACGAGCCGACCGAGGCCGAGCGCCCCGCTGACGACAGCGGACCCTTCGCGGCGCTGGCCTTCAAGATCATGACCGACCCCTATGTCGGCAAGCTGACCTACTTCCGCGTCTACTCGGGCAAGCTCGAGGCCGGCGGCCGCGTGCTCAACGTCAAAACGGGCAAGACCGAGCGGATCGGCCGCCTGCTGATGATGCACGCCAACAGCCGCGAGGAGATCGAGGAGGTCTACTCGGGCGACATCTGCGCCGGGGTCGGTCTCAAGGAAACGGGTACCGGCGACACGCTGGCCGCGCCCGACGCTCCGATCGCCCTGGAGAGCATCGAATTTCCCGAGACGGTGATCGCCGTCGCGATCGAGCCGAAAACGAAAGCCGACCAGGAGAAGATGGGCACCGCGCTGCAGCGCCTCGGCGAGGAGGACCCGACGTTCCGGATCGAATCCGACGAGGAGACCGGGCAGACCCTGATCCACGGCATGGGCGAGCTCCACCTCGAGGTGATCGTCGACCGCATGCTGCGCGAGTTCAAAGTCGACGCCAACGTCGGCAAGCCGCAGGTCGCCTACCGCGAGACGATCCGCAAGGAGGTCAACAAGGTCGAGGCGCGCTTCGTCCGCCAGACCGGTGGCCGCGGCCAGTTCGGCCACGTCGTGATCAACGCCGAGCCGGCGCCCGGCGAGGGCTTCGAGTTCGTCAACAAAATCAAGGGCGGCGCCATCCCCGGCGAATACATCGGCCCGGCCGAACAGGGGATGCGCGAGGCGCTCGAGAACGGGGTCAAGGCCGGTTACCCGATGGTCGACGTCAAGGTCGAACTGATCGACGGCTCCTTCCACGACGTCGACTCCTCGGAGATGGCCTTCAAAATCGCCGGCTCGATGGCGATCCAGGAGGCCGCCCGCAAGGCCAACCCGGTCCTGCTGGAGCCCGTGATGGCGGTCGAGGTGGTTACGCCCGAGGACTTCCTCGGCGACGTGATCGGCGACCTCTCGCGCCGGCGCGGCAAAGTGCAGGGCCAGGAGCAGCGCGGCAACGCACTTGCGGTCCAAGCTTTCGTACCGCTGGGAGAGATGTTCGGTTACGCGACCGACCTGCGATCCTCGACCCAGGGTCGCGCCACCTACACGATGCAGTTTGAGCGTTACGAGGAGGTCCCGTCCAACATCGCCGAGGAGATCGTTGAGCACCGGTCTGGCGAGCCGGTAGGAGCAACCTCGTGAATCTGGCTATATTTCCCAGGTTCGCCCGCAGGCAGCGAAAGACATCCCTGCCAGGCACGAATTCAAGACTGACAGCCCGGGCAGACAGAAAGACCTAAAGAGAAAGAGAGAACCGGAGAGATGTCCAAGGAGAAGTTCGAGCGCGACAAGCCGCATGTGAACGTCGGGACCATCGGTCACATCGACCATGGCAAGACGACGCTGACGGCCGCGATCACCAAGACCCTCTCCGAGAAGGGCGGCACCGAGGCCAAGACCTTCGATGAGATCGACAACGCTCCGGAGGAGAAGGAGCGCGGGATCACGATCGCGACCTCGCATGTGGAGTACGAGACCGACAACCGCCACTACGCCCACGTCGACTGTCCCGGCCACGCGGACTACGTGAAGAACATGATCACGGGCGCCGCGCAGATGGACGGCGCGATCCTCG
>DASSXC010000242.1:0-6088 GCA_035704205.1 Solirubrobacterales bacterium
CGCGAGCACATCCTGCTCGCCCGTCAGGTCAACGTCCCGCACGTCGTCGTCTTCCTCAACAAGATCGATCAGGTCGATGACGACGAACTGGTCGAGCTGGTCGAGGAGGAGGTCAAGGAACTCCTCGACGAGTACGACTTCCCGGGCGAGGACACGCCGATCGTCAAAGGCTCGGCGCTGAAGGCGCTCGAGGGTGACGAAGAGGCCCAGAAGGCGATCTTCGAACTGGCCGAGGCGCTCGACTCCTACATCCCCGAGCCCGTCCGCGAGCTCGACAAACCCTTCCTGATGCCGATCGAGGACATCTTCTCGATCACCGGCCGCGGCACCGTCGCCACCGGCCGCGTCGAGCAGGGGATCGTCAACACCGGCGACGAGGTCGAGATCGTCGGCATCAAGGACACCTCGACGACGGTCGTCACCGGCGTCGAGATGTTCCGCAAGATGCTCGACGAGGGCCAGGCGGGCGACAACATCGGCGCCCTGCTGCGCGGCACCAAGCGCGAGGAGATCGAGCGCGGACAGGTGCTCTGCAAGCCCGGTTCGATCACCCCGCACACCAAATTCAAAGCCGAGGTCTACTGCCTGAAGAAGGAGGAGGGCGGCCGTCACACGCCGTTCTTCTCGGGCTACCGGCCTCAGTTCTACTTCCGCACGACCGACGTGACCGGGATCGCCAACCTCCCCGAGGGGACCGAGATGGTGATGCCGGGCGACAACGTCGAGATGACGATCGAGCTTATTCAGCCGATCGCGATGGACCAGGGTCTGCGCTTCGCCATCCGCGAGGGTGGCCGGACCGTCGGCTCGGGGGTCGTCGCAGACATCATCGAGTAACGCAGCACCCGGGGTGGGCACTCTGCCCACCCTCGTCGCTCTCGCGGCGAGAAAACTGAAAAGACATACGACCAGGGGCGGCGCCCCAGCACCAGGGGGCGGCGCCCTTTCGGCGCGGAAATGGCCGCGCCAGGAGAACAGAAAAGAGACAAAACGGTGGCGACGATCGCGGCCCAGAAAATTCGGATCCGACTGAAGGCGTACGACCACGACGCCATAGATCGGGCTGCCCGCGAGATCGTCGAGACCGCGGAGCGCACCGGCGCCAGCGTCTCCGGCCCCGTTCCCCTGCCCACCGAGAAAAACGTCTACTGCGTGATCAAGTCTCCGTTCAAGGACAAGGACTCGCGCGAGCACTTCGAGATCCGCACCCACAAGCGGCTGATCGACATCCTCCAGCCCTCGCCGAAAACCGTCGACTCCCTGCAGCGGCTCGACTCGCTGCCGGCCGGCGTCGACATCGAGATCCGGCTTTAGGTGCTGCGATGGCTGCGATCCTCGGCAAGAAGCTCGGCATGACGCAGGTCTTCCGCGAGGACGGCACGGTCGTCCCGGTGACCGTGATCGAGGCCGGCCCCTGCAAGGTCACCGCCGTCCGCGACGCCGAGCGCGACGGCTATGCCGCCGTGCAGCTCGCCTTCGACGAGGTCAAGATCTCCAAGCTGAGCAAGGCCGAGCTCGGTCACCTGATGAAGGCCGGCGCGCCGCCGATGCGCCACCTGGCCGAGTTCCGCGACGAGGACCTCGGCGCCGAGGAGGGCCCCAAGGTCGGCGACGACGTCACCGTCGCCGCCTTCGAGGCCGGCCAGCGGGTGAAAGTCTCGGGGATCTCGATCGGCAAGGGCTTCCAGGGCGGGATCAAGCGGCACAACTTCAGCCGCGGTCCGGTCACCCACGGCTCCCACAACGTCAGGGCGCCGGGCTCGATCGGCGCCAGCGCCTTCCCGGGCCGGGTCTTCAAAGGCCAGCGGATGCCCGGGCAGATGGGCAACAAGCGGACGACCCAGCGCGGCCTCGAAGTCGCCGAGGTCGATGCCGAGCGCAACCTGCTGCTGCTCAAGGGCTCGGTTCCCGGCTCGCGCAACGCCCTGCTGGAGGTGCGCACCGATGTCTAAAGCGACCGTGCTCGGCAAGACGACCAAAGCCGACCTGCCCAAAGAGCTCTTCAGCGAGCCCTTCCACCAGTCGCTCGTGCACGAGTCGGCGCGCGCCGACATGGCGGCTCGCCGGCGTGGTACCGCGTCGACGCTGACCCGCGGCGAGGTCGCCTTCACGACCGCCAAGGCCTGGCGGCAGAAGGGAACCGGCCGCGCCCGCGTCGGCACGCTCGGCGTACCCAACCGCTTCGGCGGCGGCGTCGCCTTCGGCCCCAAGCCGCGCCACTACACGGTCAAGGTCAACCGCAAGGCGCGGCGCAAGGCGATGCGGGCGGCCCTCTCGGTTCACGCCGAGCGCGGCAGCGTCGCCGTCCTCGACCCGGCCGAATTCGAGACCCCCTCGACCAAGGCCGCTGCGGGCGCGCTGGAGAAATGGGGCGCGAAGCAGCCGACCCTGGTCGTCCTCGACGCCGAGGAGACCGGTGCGCTGAAGAGCTTTCGCAACATCGCCCGCGTCACGGTCGCCGAGGTGGGCGCGATCGGGGTCGCCGACGTGATCGGCGCCGCCTCGCTGGTCCTCTCGGAAAAGGCCCTGGAGACGCTGAAGGAGAGGCTCGGCTGATGGACGCGCGCAACGTCATCGTCCGCCCGGTCGTCTCGGAGAAGAGCTACGCCTTGATCGCCGAGGGCAAGTACACCTTCCGGGTCAACGACCGCGCTCACAAGACCCAGATCGCCGCCGCGGTCGAAGAGATCTTCGGCGTCGGCGTCGCCGAGGTGCGCACCTCGAAGGTGCGGGCCAAGCCGAAGCGGCGCGGCCTGCAGAAAGGGCGCACCCGCGCCTGGAAGAAGGCGATCGTCCAGCTGATGCCGGGCGAGCGGATCGAGCTGTTCGAAGGCGCCGAGACCGCGTAGGAGAGAACCGATGCCGAACCGCAAAACCAAACCGACCAGCCCGGGGCGCCGCTTCGCGACCTACCCCCTGCGGGAGCAGTTGACGGCGACCGAGCCCGAGGCAAAGCTGACCGAAGGTCTGCGCAAGACCGGCGGGCGCAACTCGAACGGCCGCGTCACCGCCCGCCATCGCGGTGGGGGAGCCAAGCGCCGCTATCGCAAAATCGACTTCAAGCGGCTCAAGGACGGCGTCCCCGCCAGGGTGGCGACGATCGAGTACGACCCCAACCGCAGTTGCTACATCGCGCTGCTGCACTACGCCGACGGCGAGAAGAGCTACATCCTCGCCCCCGCCGCGCTCTCGGTGGGCGACACGGTCCAGTCCGGTGAGGGCGCCGACATCAAACCCGGCCACGCGCTGAGCCTCAGCGAGATGCCGACCGGCACCGTCGTCCACAACGTCGAGCTGACCGCCGGCCAGGGCGGCAAGATGGGCCGCGCCGCGGGCACGGCGATCCAGCTGGTCGCCAAGGAGGGTGAGATGGTGACCCTGCGCCTGCCGTCCTCGGAGATGCGGCTGGTCCGCGCCGAGTGCCGGGCGACGGTCGGCCAGCTCTCCAACGCCGAGCACCAGAACATGAAGGTCGGCAAGGCCGGCCGCAACCGGCACAAGGGCAAGCGGCCGCAGACGCGCGGCGTCGCGATGAACCCGGTCGACCACCCACACGGCGGTGGCGAGGCCCACCACACCCCCGGCGGCCACCCGGTGACGCCGTGGGGCAAGCCGACGCTCGGCTACCGCACCCGTAAGAAGGGCAAGCAGTCCGATCGCTACATCGTGCGCGGCCGCCGCCGCGGGAAGAAGAAGAGGTAATGGGACGCTCGACCAAAAAGGGCCCGTGGGTGGAAGCGGCGCTGATGAAGCGGATCTCGGCGATGAACGAGTCGGGCCAGAAGCAGATGGTCAAAACCTGGTCGCGGACCTCGACGATCTTCCCCGACATGGTCGGCCACACGATCGCCGTCCACGACGGCAAGAAGCACGTGCCTGTCTTCATCTCCGAGTCGATGGTCGGCCACAAGCTGGGCGAGTTCGCGCCGACCAGGACCTTCCGCGCCCACTCCGGCACCGGAAAGGGTGAGTAGCGATGGCGCTCGAGAAGAAGCAGCGGGATCCGAGCACGAAGAAAGAGGCCGGGAAAAAAGAGAAAAAAGAGCCGCCGAAAAAAACCGAGGCAAAAGCCAAAAAAACCGAGGCCAAAGCCAAAAAAGCCGAGACGAAAAGCAAAAAAGCGGAGACGAAAAAAGCCCCCAAGGGCGAGTCGAAAAAAACCGCCAAAGCCGCAGGCAAAAAAAGCGGCAAAAAAGCTCCAGAGAAAGCCGCGGCCAAAAAAGAGGCTCCGAAAGTCAAACCGGCGCCGATCGTGGTCCGGGCCAGCTCCCGCTACGTGCGCATCGCCCCGCGCAAGGCCCGCCTCATCGCCGACCAGGTACGCGGTCTGCAGATCGACAAGGCACGGGCTCTGCTGCAGTTCTCCCCGCGCGGCGCCGCGCATGACATCGGCAAGCTGATCGAGTCGGCAGCCGCCAACGCCGAAAACAACCACGACCTCGTCGCCGACGAGATGCGCGTCGCCGAGATCACCGTCGACGAAGGCCCGACGCTGCGCCGCTTCCGTCCGCGGGCACTCGGCCGGGCCACCCCGATCAACAAGCGAACCAGCCATATCGCTGTGGCGCTCAGCCCCGAAGGAGATCTCTAGTGGGACAGAAGATCCATCCCGGCGGCTTTCGCGTCGGTTACATCCAAAACTGGAAGTCGAATTGGTTCGACGAGAAGGGCTTCGCCGACGTGCTCGAGGAGGATCTGAAGATCCGCGCCCACATCGAAGGCAAACTCGCCCACGCGGGCCTCTCGAGCATCACGATCGAGCGCCGCGGTGAGGTCGCCGTCGACATCCACACCGCCCGCCCCGGCATCGTCATCGGCAAGTCGGGCAGCGAAGTCGACGCGCTGCGCAAGGAGCTGCACAAGCTGACCGGCAAGCCGGTCAAGGTGAACATCCGCGAGGTGAAGCGCCCCGAGCTCGACGCCAAACTGGTCGCCCAGTCGATCGCCGAGCAGCTGCAGAACCGGGTTGCCTTCCGGCGGGCGATGAAACGCGCCCTGACCTCGGCGATGCGCTCCGGCGCAAAGGGCGTGAAGCTGCAGGTCTCCGGCCGCCTCGGCGGCTCTGAGATGGCGCGGACCGAAAGCTACTCGGACGGCCGCGTGCCGCTGCACACGCTGCGCGCCAACATCGACTACGGCTTCTTCGAGGCGCGCACCACGGCGGGCCGGATCGGCGTCAAATGCTGGATCAACAAGGGCGAAGTGATGCCCGAGGGCTTCCGCTCCGATCAGATCCCGGACGACGGCGAGCCGCAGGGCGGCCAGCGCGGCGGACGTCCAGGCGGCGACCGCGGCCGCGGTGGGCGCGGCGGAGGTGGTCGCTGATGCTGATGCCGAAGCGGGTCAAGCACCGCAAACAGATGCGCGGCCGGATGCGCGGCAACACCAAGGGCGGCAGTCACGTCGCCTTCGGCGAGTACGGCCTCAAGGCGCTCGATCGCGGCTGGATCACCAACCGCCAGATCGAGGCCGCCCGCGTGGCGATGACCCGCAAGATCAAACGTGGCGGCAAGGTCTGGATCAACGTCTTCCCGGACAAGCCCTACACCAAGAAGCCCGCCGAGACGCGGATGGGCTCGGGCAAGGGCAACCCCGAGGGTTGGGTCGCCGTGGTCAAGCCCGGCAAGGTGATGTTCGAGCTGGCCGGCGTGCCCGAGGATCTCGCCCGCGAGGCGCTGCGTTTGGCCGGACACAAGCTTCCGATCAGGACCAAGTTCGTGATGCGCGAGGGGGCCGAGGCCGGATGAAGGCATCCGAGGCCCACAACCTGAAGGACGACGAGCTGGTGGCGAAGTTGATCGACGCCAAGCAGGAGTCGTTCAACCTGCGCTTCCGGCACGCCACCGGCGAGCTGGAGAACACGGCGCGGTTGGGGCAGGCGAAGCGGGACATTGCGCGGCTGCTGACGGTTGCCAAGGAGCGCGGGATCGACGTCGATCGAGAGCTGAGGAAATGATGGCTGAGGACGAGACTAAAAAAGACGAGACGCAGGACGAGACGCCTGAGGTCGAGGAGACCCCCGCAAAGGGTTCGGACGAGTCAGCCGCGGGGCCCGACGCGGCCTCGGGGGGGTCTGCGGGCGGGGGCG
>DASSXC010000243.1:0-2203 GCA_035704205.1 Solirubrobacterales bacterium
GTCGCCTTCGGCAAGCTCCAGGGCATCGTCGACAGCGGCTCCGTCGCCCTGCCGGGCCAGCAGGTGATCAACGCAGGCCTGCTCATAGTCGCGATCGGCCTCTGCATCGTCCTCGGCATCGATCACGCCGACGACCCCTCCGAGGGCCTGTTCATCGCGATCCTGCTCGCCGCCGCGCTGCTCGGCAACCTCGTCGTGCTGCCGATCGGCGGCGCCGACATGCCGGTCGTGATCTCGCTGCTGAACGCCTTCACCGGCCTCTCCGCCGCCGCCGCGGGCTTTGCGCTCGACAACGTCGCCCTGATCGTCGCGGGCACGCTGGTCGGGTCCTCGGGAACGATCCTGACGATGGAGATGGCGACGGCGATGAACCGCTCCGTGGGCAACGTCCTCTTCGCCGGCTTCGGCGGCGCTCCCTCGGGGGGCGGGGGAGGCAGTGGCGAGGAGCGCCCGCACACCTCGATCGGCGCCCAGGACGCGGCGATCAAGCTCGCCTACGCCGACACGGTGACGATCGTCCCCGGCTACGGGCTCGCCGTCGCCCAGGCCCAGCACGCGATCAAGGAGGTCGCCGACGAGCTGGAGAAGCGCGGCGTCACGGTCAACTACGCGATCCACCCCGTCGCCGGCCGCATGCCCGGCCACATGAACGTCCTGCTCGCCGAGGCCGACGTGCCCTACGAGCAGCTGCGCGAGATGGAGGAGATCAACCCGGAGATGCCGCGCACCGACGTGGCGGTGATCGTCGGCGCCAACGACGTCACCAACCCGGCGGCGAAGAACGACCCGGACAGCCCGATCGCCGGCATGCCGATCATCGAAGTCTCCGAGGCCCAGCAGGTGATCGTGATCAAGCGCTCCCTCAGCCCCGGCTTCGCCGGCATCGACAACGACCTCTTCTACGAACCGAACACCTCGATGCTCTTCGCCGACGCCAAACAGGCAGCGGCCGACATAGCGTCCGAGATCGGCAACTTGTAGAGAGCCCTGGCTCGGGAATCTGCCGCGCGCCCCTGGCGGCGGCGCTGGCCAGCCACGCACGTCATCTCCCCGAGACAGGCTCAATGGGGGAGAGAAAGTGGCTGTGAGGACTTAGTAGTGCATGCGTCAGCGAGGGCAGGCGACCGTGGAGTGGATCGGCCTGCTTTCGATCGTGGTCCTTTTGCTCGTCGGTCTGGTTGCGGCAGGTGTGCGACCGCCGGGCACGGACCTCGCTCGGGCAATCGCCTCGCGGCTGCTCTGCGCGGCAGCGTTCGCGGATCGGTGCGGCGACGAACCGACGCTGATCGCCTCTTACGGGAGCGAGGTCGGGACGTTGGCGCGTCGCCACATGCCCACGGTTCTCTTCGAGCAGGGGTCGAAGGCTTTGCCTGTCGACTTCCGACGTTGCCGTAGCAGCGCCTGCGCCGATGGATCGGCGCGTGGGCTGGTTCGGGCAAGCGATGCCGGTTTGCCGGTCACGGCGTTCGTCCACGTGATCGATTGCCGCGACGATGCGATGGGTGCCACCGAGGCGGCCGGTGCCGACTGCGCCGGCTCGCGGGCCGGCAGCCTCTATCTGCAGTATTGGCTCTATTACGCCGATTCGGCGACGCTGCGCGGGGTGCCGATCGCGGGACCTGCCGGATATCACCGCGACGACTGGGAGGGGGTCCAGATCCGCATCGGCCCAGACGGCCAGATCGACGAGCGGGCTTCGTCCCACCATGGCTACAACAACGCCCAGGGCGTCGCCAACGCTGGCTCGGACGCCGGCATCGGACCGCTCAATGCCGCCGCCGAGGCCGTCGGCGCCCGCTCGTACGGCGGCTGGGGCCCGGAGACCCGCCTGCTGGTCGTCTCCGGCGGCAGCCACGCCGGCAACACCGACGGCTTCCTGCGGATCGATCGTGTCGTCCCGGGACACCGTGTCCACCTGGTCCCGCTCGAGCCGATCGCCGAAGCAGCGGGCAGCAGCTACGTGTTCGCGGTCAGCCCACCGTGGCACAAGCACGTCTGGCGCGACCCCGAGGCCACCGGCACCGACTGAACCCCGCGCTCGATGCAACTTTGTGTCCCCTGCAGGGGACACAAAGTTGCATTATGGCTCGCTACTTGGGTGGCATTCGCAGGGCGCCGTCTAGGCGAATCGTCTCGCCGTTCAGCATCGGGTTGGCGACGATCTGCTCGACCAGCTTCGCGTACTCCCCCGGGCGGCCCAATC
>DASSXC010000244.1:0-13413 GCA_035704205.1 Solirubrobacterales bacterium
GCTGCTGATCGACATCCGTCACACGACCGAGCTCTGCGGGCTCGAGTTCCAGCCCTCGCTGATCGAGGCGGTCTCGCTGATGGGCCCACTCTGCGCCGCCCTCGGCATCGCCGCCCAGCGAGCCCAGGAGGAGGGCTGGTACCGCCGCGCGATCGACGAGGCGATCCATGTCGCCACCTCACGGGCGCTCAATTTCCGCGAGGAAGCGGTCTACCTGCGCCCGCCCGGCGGCGAGTCGCCGGAGTGAGCTAGGCGCTCTCGAGCTGCTCGATGCCGCTGGCGCGCTGGCCGCCGGCGGCCAGCATCAGCTTGAAGTCGTGCGGGCTGGAGGCGTAGTCGAGGGCGACCTGCTCGGCGACCTTGCCCTCCATCACGTAGCGCAGCAGGGATTGGTCGAAGGTGCGCATGCCGTAGTACTCGCCCTCGGCGATCACCTCGGTGATCTTGCCGGTCTCCTCGGGGTTGAGGATCAGGTCCTGGACGCGGCCGGTGACGACCAGCACCTCCGAGGCGGGGACGCGGCCGGAGCCACTGACGTCGGGGACGAGGCGCTGGGCGATCGCCCCCCTCAGGGTCGAGGCGAGCATCACCCGCGCCTGGTGCTGCAGGTGGGGGGGGAAGAAGTCGATGATCCGATTGATCGTCTCGGTCGCGTCGAGGGTGTGGACGGTGGAGAGGACGAGGTGGCCGGTCTCCGCCGCCGAGAGCGCCGTGCGCACGGTCTCCTCGTCGCGCATCTCGCCGATCAGGATCACGTCGGGGTCCTGGCGCAGGACGCGGCGCATCGCCCGGGCGAAGCTGTTGGTGTCCGAGCCGACCTCGCGCTGGTTGACGATCGAGCCTTTGTCCTCGTGCAGGTACTCGATCGGGTCCTCGAGCGTGACGATGTGGTGCGCCCGGGTGCGGTTGATGTGGTCGATCATCGCCGCCAGCGTCGTGCTCTTGCCCGAGCCGGTGGTGCCGGTGACGAGGATGATCCCGCGCTGCTCCTCGGCCAGGCTGGTGACCACCTCCGGCAGGCCGAGCTCCTCGACCGAGCGGATTTCGAAGGGGATCGCGCGGCAGACGATCGAGGTCGAGCCGCGCTGTTTGAAGGTGTTGACGCGGAAGCGCGAGAGGCCGGGGATCGCGTAGGAGAAGTCGGCCTCGCCTTCCTCCTCGAATTCGGTCACCGAGCGCACCTCGGCGATGTCGTGAAAGGCCTTCTCGGTGTCCTCGCCGCTCAGCGGCTCATGGCCCTCGAGCGGGACCAGCTCGCCATGCAGGCGGATCGTCGGCGGAGCCGCCACCTTTATGTGGAGGTCGGAGCCGCCCCGCTCGACGAGTGTGCGCAGCGCTGAGTCGATCTCGAGCATCCCGGCCTTTATCGGCTCTGGCGAGCAAGACCCTTAGCCTGGCAGGGCTGCTTCACCTTCCGCCTGGAACATCACTTCCGGCTGCAGGGAAGCCAGCGACCTGAGCTCGCTCGCCGCTTCGGCGAGGCTGTCGACGAGGGCGTCGTATTCGCGGGCGAGAGCCCTCTGCCTAACCGGGTCGAGCTCGCCGTCGGGGCCGACCGGGACCTTGATCTCGAGCGCTTCGACGCGTCGCAGCGAGGGCCGCAGCGTGCGGTCGAAGCCGTGCGTCCGAGCGAGCGCGAGTGCCGCCCGGCAGTAGCCGGCGTCGAGGCGATCGTCGAGGATCTCGATCCTGCCGCAGTGATCGGTGGTGGCGAACTCGACACCCGCCTCCTTGGCGGCGAGGTGGAAGTCCCCGTCGATCCCCCACAGCACCGACTGGTGGCCGAAGTCCTCGATGTTGGAGCTGTGCACGTGGCCGAACGGCTGGGTCACGTTTGCGCTGTAGAGCGGGATCGGCCCTTCGGCTCTGCCGAAGAGCTCCTGCTTGAGGACCCGCTTGCCGATCGAGAGCCGGAAGCGATCGGGGTCGTCCAGGGAGACGGTCGCGAACGAGAGCGGCCCGTGGACCTCGCTCGACTCGCTGATCAGGTCAGCCAGTTCTCGCAGCGTCGCGGAGATCTCGCGCAGTCGCGTCGCCAGCGCCTCCGGTGAGATCGCCTCGGATTCATCGACGTCGCCGAGCGCCCGCCGCTCGGCCTCGGGCCGCCATCTGTCGACCAGCCAGTGCTCCTCGGGCAGGAACGAGCCGATCGGCTCGACCCGCGCCCGTGGATCGGCGATCCGCTCCGCCGGATCCTCGCCGCTGTAGGCCGCGGGGTCGGCCTGGAACCTCTTGAAGGCCGAGACCATCCTCGGCAGGTCGTTTGCCGCGATCGGGAAGCGCTTGGCGTCGCGGGTCTCGCCGACCTCCCCGACCAGGTAGGTGAGCACGCCGTGCTTCTGCCGCTCGTCTGCGTGTGGCTTCTTGCGGAAGACGAGGATGTAGGTCTTCTTGGGCGTGGAGTAGAAGGCGTCCTTGGGAAGCGAGATGACCGCCTCGAGGAGGCAATGTCGCAGCAGGTGTCGTTTCAGCGCCTCCTCGGAATGGCGCAGGAGGAGGCCGTCCGGCACGATCACGAGGGCTCTCCTGCCTCGTTTCAGGCCCGCGATGACCTGCTGCAGGCATAGGTTCTCGACTCCTGCTCCCGGGACGGAGTAGTGGGCCGCCAGCCCGGCGTCCTTGGCCAGCATCTTGCGTTGTGTGCCCGTTCCGGTGACGACGTAGGGCGGATTGGTCATCACCAGGTCCCACTCCTCGCGGCGGACGAGCGCGAGGGAGCCGGTTATCGACTGATCCATGGCCTGGAACGTCTCGTTGAGCAGCGAGGCCAGCCTGACGGGCGCCCGCTCCGGGTCGTTCTCCAGGACCTCGGAGAGGTGAATCAGCATGTTGGCCTTCGCCAGCGCGATCGTCTTCGGGTCGCGGTCATAGCCCTGGTAGCGGAGCGGCTGCCCGCCCGGGGAGCGGAAATCGTGCGGGCGCTTGTGCACCAGGGGCTCGAGCAGGAAACCGCCCACTCCGCAGAAGGGGTCGACGACGAGCTCCTCTGGTGCCAGGTGCTCGATCCCGCTCATCTCGACGATCGCCTTGACGACGTTGCGCGGGGTGAAGTACTGCCCCCAGTTCTTGCGGCTGATGCTCTTCTTCAGGAAGCGTTCGAAGATCCGCGACTTGAACTCGGGGTCGATGCGCTTCAGCGGCTCGGCTTCGCGGAAGTTGCGGAGGATCTCAGCGAAGAGCCGGCCGTGGTCGACGTTGTCGGGACGGAGCACGAGGCCCCCGATTACGCCGGTCTTGTCGCGACCGACCGGGAAGAGCCGGGTGATCTCGGGGCGGACGACCTTGAAGTAGTACCCCAGGGCCTCGGTCGGTCGGAGGCCCGCGACGTGCTCGAACGTCGTCGGGCACCCGTCGCGATCTTTGCTCAGCGTGCCGAGGTCGGAGAGGAACTTGAACAGCAGCACCTCGATGAAGGAGGCCAGGCAGCGCTCCGGGTTCTCCCCCGAGGCGAGCCATATTGCCTGCCAGGTCTGGTCGGCGAGCCTCGTCGGGTCGACGGTTTCCGGCGGCTTGAGGTGGCCCGCAGGATTGAGCTCCCTGCGGATGCGGGCGATGGTCCTCGCCGTGTCGGTCAGCTCCTCCTTGGTGTCGAGCTTGATCGGTGCTTCCAGGGGGTAGCCGTCCTCGCGCATGATGATCCGCGTGGCCGTGGTCTCCGCATCGACTGCGACCCAGCGCACCGTCCTGCCGTCGCTGACAACGGCCAGCGGACAGGCGAGGGGAGCGCAGTACTCCGTCGCCACCTTTCTCACCACCGCTTCCAGGGCGGCGTCGTTGGCCAGGGCCCCTTCGGCCTTGAACTCGGCGACCAATCGCACGGAGGGTCCCGCGCCGTTGCGGGAGACGACCAGGGCATCCGGCTTCAGCTTCGCCCTCCGGCCGTAATCGCGCTCAGGAATGACTCCGGCACGGGCGAGCTGCCCGAGGCTCGTCGCCCCGAGGTTGAACGCTTCGAATTTCTCGGCGGGTTTGCCGCTGACCCCGCCGTCGCCGCCCATGTAGCCCCTCTGCCGTAGCTCCTCGGACACCGTGGGCGCGGCAGCTTAGGTGGCACTGTCTCGTTGTCCCACAGCGCCCTGTCACGGTGACAGATATATGGAGACAGAAGGCGTCGGCCGTCGAGCTACCCACGGCCCTCGACGAAGATCTCGAACTGGTTGGGCTTTGGCTTGCGGGCTTTGCCGCTGCCGGCGAAGGTGTTGGCGAGGCGCATGCCGACCGAGTCGTAGATCTCGGCCAGTTCCTCGGCGGTGTAGAGGCGCTGGCGGAAGGGGATCTCCTCGTATTTCTCGAAGACCTCGCCGAAGCGGATCGGCACGGTCGAGCCTTCGATGTAGCGGTCCTCGGCGTTCCAGTGGTGGTCGGAGAGTTCGAGCGTCGACTCGCCGACGATCCACGATTTCACCGGCAGGTTCTTTTCCGCGTGGAGGGCGTTGGGGAGCTGCATCAGGTGGCCGCCGCCCTCGCGCAGCGCCTGGGATACGACCTCGAAGGTGCGGTAGTTCTCGGCGTCGGTCTCGAAGTAGCCGACCGCGCCGTCGTTGAGGCTCAGCACCAGGTCGAATTCGTCGCGCATGTCGAGCTCGCGCAGGTCGGCCTGGACGAAGGAGACCTCGAGGTCCTGGCTGGCCGCCTCGCGCTCGGCCATCTCGAGCAGGTCGGGGGAGATGTCGACGCCGACCACCTCGAAGCCGCGCCGGCGCAGCTCCAACGAGTGGCGGCCGATGCCACAGGCGAGGTCGAGGATGCGCTCGCCGCCCTCCGGTCGCAGCATCATCATCGCCCGGTCGACTTCGGCCTCGGTCCTGTCCGCCCAGGGCATCGCCGCCGTGATCGGCGGAAAGCCCGAGCGATACCAGTCGGGCGGGACTTCGACGACGCTTCCCATCAGTCAGGAACTCTATATCAAAAGGACCGCGGACGTTTCTTGACAACTACGCGCGCTGCCCCGTACTCTCCGGGCAGTGGGGAGGCGGTGGCATTCGAGGCGGCGGCAGACGCCGGATGGGGGGCGGATTCCGCTCGGCAGACGGGCCTTCGACCTTTTCGCCCTCGCCCTGCTCACGCCCCTGCTGCTGGCGCCGTTCCTGATCGTCGCCCTCGCCGTCTTCCTCGACTCGCCCGGCTCGGTCTTCTTCCGCGCCCGGCGCATGGGCTTTCAGGGCCGCCCCTTCGAGATGATCAAGTTCCGCACGATGCGGGTCGACAACGCCGGTCACTCGGTGGCCGGCGCCAACGACAGCCGCATCACCCCCGTCGGCGGCTTCCTGCGCGCGACCCGCCTCGACGAGCTGCCCCAGCTCTGGAACGTGCTGCGCGGCCAGATGACGCTGGTCGGCCCCCGTCCCGAGCTGGAGGAATTCGTCGAGCTGCACGCCGGGGACTACGGCGAGATCCTCGCCGTGCCGCCGGGAATCACCGGCCCCACCCAGCTCCGCTACGCCGGCCTCGAGCCGCACCTGCTCAGCCTCCACGCCGATCCCGAGCGCTTCTACCGCGAAGAGCTGCTCCCCGACAAGGTCAAGCTCGACCTCGAGTACGCCCGCTCGCGCTCCTTTGCCGTCGATCTGGCGGTGCTCGGTCGCACCCTTGCCTTGCCGCTGTTGCTGCCCTTCCGGGGGCGGGAAGGGGATGGCTCGCGGCGCCGAGGCTGGCGGCCGCTCCTGGCCGGCACGATGGCGATCGGCGCCGTGCCCCTGCTATTCCTGTTGACGCTGGGATCGCCGCGCTAGCGCGGGAGGCGGCGTGCTCAGCATCGCGATCGCCGGGCTCGGGTACTGGGGCTCCAACATTGCCCGCAACCTCGAGGCGCTGCCGGGCTGCGAGCTGGCCTGGTGCTGCGACACCGATGCCGAGCGGCGCGAGCGGATGCGGGCGGCGTTCCCCGGCGCCCGCTTCACCGCGGACCTGAGCGAGGTGCTGGCCGACGAGAGCGTCGCCGCGGTCGCCGTGGCGACGCCGGTGCCGACCCACGCGGCGCTCGCCGAGCTGACGCTCGCCTCCGGCCGCCACTGCTTCGTCGAGAAGCCGTTGGCCTGCGACGTCGCCTCGGCTGAGCGCCTCGTCGCCCTGGCGGCCGAGCGCGAGCGCGTGCTGATGGTCGGCCACCTGCTCGCCTACCACCCGGCGCTGGTGGCGCTGAAAGACCTCTGCGACATGGGCGAGCTGGGCGAGACCCGCTACATGTACTCGCAGCGCCTCAACCTCGGCCGCCTGCGGGCTGATGAGAACGCGCTCTGGAGCCTCGGCGCCCACGACGTCTCGGCGATCCTGGCGTTGACCGGCGCCCTGCCGACGCGGGTGAGCGCTCGCGGCGAGAGCTACGTGCGCAACGGCGTGGAGGACGTCGTCTTCGCTCACCTCGGCTTCGCCGGCGGGCTGGCCGCGCACATCCACGTCTCCTGGCTCGATCCGCGCAAGGAGCGGCGCCTGACGGTTGTAGGGTCACGCCGGATGGCGACCTTCGACGACATGGAGACGGAGCGCAGGTTGACCGTCTACGACAAGGGGTTCGATCCCGACGCGGTGACGGAGGGGGACTACGTTGCCCGCTCGGGCGAGCAGCACAGCCCGGCGATCTCACGGCACGAGCCGCTGCGGATCGAGCTCGAGCACTTCTTGGAGTGCGTACGTGTGGGTGCGAAGCCGCGCACCAGCGGCCGCGAGGGCTTGCAGGTGGTGCGTGTGCTGGCAGCGCTGCAGGAATCGCTCGACGCGGCCGGCGCAACCGTGGCCCTAGCGCGCAGCGAGGCGCCGGCGTGAGCTTCCGGTGCGCCTTTCCCACTCCATACGTGGATAAGGCGCACCGGAAGGTTCTCCAATGAGCGAGGAAGGGCTGCTTCCGGGCGATCTGGCGCCGGGGCTGCTGATCGGTGACGGTGTGCGGGTCGGCGCCGGAGCGCAGCTCGGCGGCCATGTCGTGCTCCATGCCGGGGTTGAGATCGGCGAAGCGGCGCGGATAGGCGACCACGCCCAGATCCGCGAGCGCGCCGAGATCGGGGAGGGAGCCACGATCGGCAGCTTCGTCTCGGTCGACCCCGGGGTCCGGGTGGGTCGGCGAGCCAGCGTGCAGACGCGTTGCTACCTCGCCCGCGGCTCGACGATCGAGGACGACGTCTTCCTCGGTCCGGGGGTGACCTTCGCCAACGACAACACCATGGGCCGACATCCCGCCGGTGAGGAGCTGGAGGGACCGACGTTGCGGCGGGCCTGCCGGATCGGCGCCGGCGCGGTGATCTGCCCGGGGATCGAGATCGGTGAGGAGGCCTTCGTCGCGGCGGGAGCCGTGGTCGCCGCCGACGTACCGGCCGGCGCCGTGGTGATGGGGGTCCCAGCCAGGGTCGTGCGCGAGGTCCCCGACGAGGACCGGCTGGAGCACTGGCGGTGAGCTCGTGAACCGGGCGGTGACGGCGACCGTGCCGCTCTTCGCGACGCGAGCGGCACTCGAGCCGCTGCTCGACGAGGTCGCCACCAGGCAGCGTGCGGTGCTCGAGTCGGGCCGCTACGTGCTCGGTCCCGAGGTCGAGGCATTCGAGCGCGAGCTCGCCGCGCACGTCGGGGTGAGCCATTGCATCGGGGTCGCCAATGGCACCGAGGCGCTGACGATCGCCCTGCGGGCGCTCGGGGTGAGCCCGGGCGACGAGGTCGTCGTGCCGGCGCTGACCTTCTACGCGACCGCCGAGGCTGTCGTCAACGCCGGCGCGCGACCGGTCTTCTGCGACGTCGATCCGCGCACCTTCGCGATGACCGCGGCGACGGCCGAGCCGGCGATCGGCGAGCGCACGGCGGCGCTGCTGCCGGTCCACCTCTTCGGCAACCCGGCGCCGATCGGCGAGCTGCGCGAGCTGGCCAAGGTCCACGACCTGCGCCTGCTCGAGGACGCGGCCCAGGCGGCGGGGGCGACGCTGGCGGGACGCCGGGCGGGATCGCTCGGCGACGCGGCGGCCTTCAGCTTCTTCCCCTCGAAGAACCTCGGCGGCTTCGGAGACGGCGGTGCGATCCTCAGCGACGACGACGAGGTCGCGGCGAGGGCCCGCCGGCTGCGCGCGCACGGCTCCGAGGACAAGCAGCTGCACGCCGAGGTCGGTTACAACTCGCGCCTCGACGAGCTGCAGGCGGCGGGGCTGCGCGTGCTCCTCCCTCACCTCGGCGAGTGGACGGCGGCGCGGCGTCGTGGGGCGGGGGCCTACGCCGATGCCGGGCTCGGCGAGGTGGTCGCGCTGCCGCGCGAGACCGACGGCGGCGAGTCCTGCTACCACCTCTACGTCGTGCTCAGCGAGGAGCGCGAGCGCCTGGCGGCGGGCTTGGGCGAGGCCGGCGTCGAGAGCCGCGCCTACTACACGGTCCCCCTGCACCGCCAACCGGCACTGCGGCAGTTCGCGCCCGAGGCGGGGCTCCCCGCTGCCGAGCGGGTGGCGGCGACCTCGCTGGCGCTGCCGATGGGGCCGGCGCTCGGCGAGGCCCAGGCTGCTGCCGTCGCCACGGCCGCGCGGGCGGTTCTGGGTCCGGTTTAGGAGCTGACCGTGAAGGTTCTCAGCGTGGTCGGCAACCGGCCGCAATTCGTCAAGGCGGCCGCTGTGTCCGGCCAGCTTCGCGAGCGGGCGAGCGAGGTGCTGGTCCACACCGGGCAGCACTACGACCGCGAGCTCTCGGCGATCTTCTTCGAGGAGCTCGGCGTGCCGCCACCCGAGCACGAGCTCGGCGTGGGGTCCGGCAGCCACGCCCGGCAGACGGGGGAGACGATGGCGCGGCTCGAGCCGGTGGTCGAAGCGGAGCGCCCCGACCTGGTGCTCGTCTACGGCGACACCAACGCCACCCTCGCCGCGGCCCTGGTCGCGGCCAAGCTCGTCGTCCCCCTCGCCCACGTCGAGGCCGGCATGCGCTCCTTCGACCGCGCCATGCCCGAGGAGGTCAACCGGGTGGCCGCCGATCGCCTCTCCGGCCTGCTCCTCTGCTCGACCGCGACCGCGGTCGAGCACCTGCGCCGCGAGGGGCTGGGCGAGGGCGCGCGGCTGGTCGGCGACGTGATGGCCGACGTCGCCGAGCGCTTCGGCCCGATCGCCGAATGCCGTTCGGACGTGCTCGACCGCCTCGGCCTGCGGCCGGCGGGCTATCTTCTTGCCACCGCCCACCGTGCCGGCAACGTCGACGACCCGGCTGCGCTCGCCCGCCTCGTCGAGGTCCTCCGGGTGGCCGCCGAGCGAGAAGGGCCGCTGATCTTTCCCATCCACCCCCGTACCCGCGAGCGCCTGTCGGCAGCGGGCCTGTTGGCGGATCTCGTGCGCGCGCCCGGCGTCGAGCCCTGCGAGCCGCTCGGCTACCTCGACTTCGCCTGTCTGCTGCGCGGTGCCCGCGCCACGCTCACCGACTCGGGTGGGCTGCAGAAGGAGGCCTACCTGGCTGGGGTGCCCTGCGTAACCCTGCGCGAGGAGACCGAGTGGGTGGAGACGGTCGACAGCGGCTGGAACCGCCTCGTCGGCCTGGATGCGGAGGCGGCGCTGGACGCACTGGCAAGCCTCGACGGGCTGCGAGGCAGCAAGCGTCCCGCCCTGTACGGCGACGGCAAGGCCGGCAGCCGCGTGGTCGACGAGCTGCTCGGCTGGTCCTAGCCGGCACGGCCGCGGAAGCGGCGGGAGAGGACGCCTACGGCTACGGCAAGCAGGGCGATTGCGGCTATCAGGACGATGCCGGCGGTGACCGAGGTGTTGCCGGTGTCGGCGGTCTCCGCGGCGACCGCGCCCCCGGCGATCGCGGCGCCGGCACCCGCGCCGGCGCCGCCGGCTGCGGGGTCACCCCCGGTGGCGCCACCCGAGCCGCCACCGCCCGTGCTGGCCACGCCGGGGACGTGGGAGGAGGAGCCGAAGTTGTTCTCGGTCCGGTAGAGGGAGCCCGATCCGCTCGGTTCCGAGCCGCTGCCTCCACCGGCGCCGCTCGCTCCACCGCTGCCCTCCGGAGCCGTGGCGCCCGTCCCACCGCTTCCCTTCGGGGCGGCGTCGGAGCGGCCCTGCTCGAGGGGGAGTTGGTAGACGGCGCCGGCCGGGCTGCCGCTCGGGGGGTCCCCAACCGCTGAATATGCTGTGGATGCATGCAGGGACGCGGCGAGGAGCAGCAGGGAACTCAGCAAGTACGCGAGCTCGAGGCGTCGCCGTTTGACCATGCAGCCAAGGATAGCCACGGTCCCCTCGGGGAGGGCGCGGCGGCCGAAGCGATCGAGGCCGCGCCGCTGCTTCTGGCGGCGCTGCTGACCGTCGTCGCGATCTGGTGGGACGGCGCTTTCGACATGCGCTACTGGGCGCCGCTGACCCTGCTCTCGCTCGCCCTGCTGCTCGCCCTCGTCCTCGCCGGCACCATCGCTTTGCCCCGCAGGGGAGCGTTGGGGCTTGCCGTGGGGGCGATCTGGGCCTTCGCTGCGTACACGATGCTTTCGGCCGCCTGGTCGGAGAGCCCGAACGCGGCCTGGGAAGGCGCCGCCCTGGCGATCTTCTACGCGGCGTTGTTCACGCTGGCCGTCGCCACGCCGGCCGCTGGGCGCGGACGTGCCTGGATCGGCGCCGGCCTGGTGCTCGGCGTGGTCGCCACGGGCCTGATCAGCGAGGTGCGCTTGCTGGCCGGCGACACCGGCGCCTTCCTCGCCGGACGGCTCAACGACCCGATCGGCTACCGCAACGGCACCGCCGCGCTCTTCGCCTTTGCCGCCTGGCCGTTGGTCGGCTTTGCCGCCGAGCGCGGTCGTGCCTCGGGGTTCAGGGCGGCCGCGTTCGCGGCCGCCGTCCTCTCGATCGGGCTTGCCTTCCTCACCCAATCGCGCGGCATGCTGATAGGCGTTGCCTGCGGCGGCATCGTCTCGCTTGCGATCGGCCCCGATCGGGTCCGCCGCGCCTGGCTGGCGCTCGCCGTGATCGCGGTGGTGACCGTCGGGTCCGGTGCTCTGCTGGCGCCCTACGACGGGTCCGGATCGGGCACCGGGGCGGCAGCGGCGGCCGACATTCGCCACGCCGGTATCGCCCTGGCGCTGCTCTGCGCCGGCTCCTTCCTCGCCGGCCTCTTCGCCTTCGTCTTCGACAACGGCCTGCGCTCGCCGGAGCTCTCCCGTGGGCTGCGCACGGCGGCGGCGGGTGGGCTGATCCTGATCGTCTCGGCGCTGGCCGTCGGCGGCTTGGCGAGGGCCGGCAACCCGGTCAACTACGCCGAGGGCAAATGGGATGAGTTCACCGAGGTCGAAGCGAGCGCCGCGAGCGGCACCCGGCTTGGCACGGTCAGCGGCCCGCGGTATGACATCTGGCACGTCGCCGTCGACCAGTTCGGCGAAGCTCCCCTGGTGGGCGCCGGCGAGGGCAGCTTTCGCTTCGCCTACTACCGCGAGCGCCAGACCGATCGCAACCTGGCCGACGCACACAGCCTGCCCCTGCGGCTGCTGGCCGAGACCGGCCTGGTCGGCACCGGCCTGTTCGCGCTCTGGCTGATCGCCCTGGGGGTTGCGGTCGCCGGCCGGACCCGCCTTGCCGGCCCCACCGAGCGGACCGCCGTCGCCGGTCTGGCGGCGGCCGGGACCGTGGTCGTCGCCCAATCGAGCGTCGATTGGCTGTGGCTGATCCCGGCGCTCTTCGGCCTGGCCGTCCTGGCCCTCGGCCTGGCGGCCACGACCAACCCGACCTGCATCGAGGCCCAAATAGGGCCTCGATGCAGGTCGGGTCTTGCGGAGCAGGCCGAGCAGTGGAGGTTGGCGCCACGCGCGCTGGCCGGCATCGTCCTGTTCGCCGCGATCGTCAGCGTCGGTGCGCTCTTCCTTTCGGGCGTATACGTCCGCAAGGCGCGCGAGCAGGCCCTGGTCTCCCCTTCGGCCTCGCTTGCCTCGGCGCGGACGGCGGCGCAGCTCGACCCGGTCTCGGTAACGCCCCTCTATCTGCAGGCCGCGGCGCTTGAGAGCGAGGGCCGGCGCAATGTCGCCCGGGAGAAGCTGCTCGACGCCCTGGACCTGGAGCAGGGCAACTTCGTCACGTTCGGCCTGTTGGGTGATCTGGAGGTGCGAGCGGGGAACGAGGCCCGCGCGCGTGGCTACTATCGTCGCGCCCTCGCCCTGAATCCACTTGACACGGGCCTGCGGAAATTGAGCCGAGGAGAAGAATCGTGAGCAGCCAACCGCCGCTGGGCCGAAAACCCACCCATATGGTGGGTTTTCGGCCCAGCGGCGGCCTCGCCGCGTTGCTCTACTGTCTCATCGGCGCTGTTGCCTTCGCCGCGCCTGCCCAGGCCGGTGGGGTGAAGGCGATCTGGGGGCCAACCGAACTGACAGCGGGAAACTCCGCCTGTCCGACGACGACGGAGCGGTGCTCGGCCTTCCCGGTCTACGAGCGCCTTGGCGTCGACGTGTTCCAGTACCAGGTCCACTGGGACGAAGTGGCGCCGACGCGGCCCAGGCATCCGCGTGACCCCGACGACCCGGCCTATGACTGGGGCAACCTCGACCAGGTCGCGGTGGAAGCCGAGCGGCATGGGATCCGTTTGGCGATCCTCGTCCAGCGGTCCCCCGCCTGGGCCAACGGCAACCACCCGCCGATCTGGGCACCGCTGAGCCCGAAAGCCTTTGCCGACTTCCTCTACGCGGCGAGTCGCCGCCTGCCAAGCGTCCACACCTGGATGCTCTGGGGCGAGCCGCCTCGGGCCGAAAACTTCCGTCCCATGCAGGCCAGCAGCCCGGCGGGCCCGCGCCTCTACGCGCGCATGGTCGATGCCGCCTACGGCGCCCTGAAGGAAGCCTCGCCCGGCAATCTCGTCGTCGGGGGAATGACGCTGAACGGGGGCACGGTCAAACCGACCCTCTTCCTGCGCCGGATGAAACTGCCGGACGGGCGTCCGCCGCGCATGGACCTCTGGGGGCACAATCCCTTCGACAACCGCTTCCCGAAGCTCGCCGACGAACCGATCGGGCGCTTCCGCGGCTTCAACGACATCGACACCCTGCACCGTGAAATCCGCGCCTACTACCGCCAGGGCCACCGCAAGGTGCCTCGCCTCTGGCTCTCGGAGTGGACCGTCATCTCCGACAAACCGAGCAGGATCTTCCTCAAGTTCTACGTCACCGCGCCCGAACAAGCGCGCTGGCTGCGCGCCGCCTTCGCCATCGCCAGACAGACCCCATACGTGGCCGGCATGGGTTGGTTCACCCTGCTCGACGAGGCACCGGCGCTGGGCAGCGCCAACTGGGGCCTGATGCGCTCCGACGGCACCCCCAAGCCCGCCTACACCGCGTACAAGAACCTGCCGTAACGGGACGAATCTGGATTTGTGGGCGCTGGGCGCACCTAGATTGGGGAGCGCCCTCGGGCCGAGGCGAGCAGGTCTTCCCAGCGGTGCAGCCAGGCGTCGCGGCCGAAGTCGCGTTCGGCGGCGCGGCGGCCGGCGTCGCCCATCGCC
>DASSXC010000245.1:0-23808 GCA_035704205.1 Solirubrobacterales bacterium
CCAGGCACTAATTCGAATTAGTGCCTGGAATGACGACGATATGCGGGGATGGTTCCAGTTGGCTCTAGATTCCCCCGCGGGGGCCGATCAGCCCACACGCAGGGGATTCGCGAAAAAGCGGCTGATGGGATTCGAACCCACGACCTTCTGCATGGCAATTACGAAGCTCATCCGCGCGCTTCGAGGCTGAATAGGACTGATTTGCAGGGCTTTCATGATTGGCAAAACTAGGCACGTCCCGCGCAAATACGCGCGGATATGCGCCGATATGCAGCGATTTGGGAACTTCGGCGCAGAAGTGCCCGAAATCGTGGAGGCCGGTTTGATTCCCCTCAAGAGTCGATCACCGGCCCAGGCGGCGCGGATCATTTGCGAACGGCGGGCGCCCATAGGCAGCGCGGAAATCGGTGAGCATCGTCGTCTCGACCTCCTTCGGAACCTCTCCCGGCGTCTCGCGCCAAGCAACGAGGAGGTTCTTCGATCGAGTCAGCTGCCAGATCAACCAACCACCCCAGTGTCCGATCGGCTTGCCGGCACCGAACTGAGCGAACTGGCGCAGGCGCCGCCGCAAGTTGTCCCCCTTTCCGATGTAGACGACCTCCGCGCCGTTGACCCAGTTCGCATGAAGGGCAGAGGCATCTGCGGTCGGGTTGCGGTCCTTGAACCGCCCACCAGGATTGGCTTTGAGGAAGTCGGGCTTGGTGCTTGGCGGCTGGAGGACGATGTAGACGCCACCCGACTGCGGAACCTCTCCGAGGTTGTTCATCAGGGTCTCAAACGTGACCCATCCAACGAAGCCAGCGGCTCTGAGACTCTCGCGGGTCCAAGCGATGCGAGCGGCCTCAGCCACTTCTCAAACGCTGCACAGTTGCAGGGCTTCAAGGCCGATTGGATCGTGTGTCTCCGGCATGAACTCGGCGAGTTGGCAAATCAGCCCGCGGCGGCGTGCCTGGCTAGAAATCCGCCGGGAGCAACTCGAATGCCCCACCTTGAAGTGGCGTGACGGCCCGGAAATGCCGCTCGTCGAAGGTGAGTAGACGTTGCGTCTCGTAGCGCTCTGCGAGAACCAAGATCGAGCAATCGGCCAGCCCGAGGCCGAGATCGGAGTAGCGGGCGTCGAGCTCGGCAACCGCCCGGTAGTCGCCGGCTTCAAGGCAGACAACGTCATAACGCTGCGCAGCGAGATCGCTGAGGAAGGCGCGTCGAGCCGCTTCGCCGAAGCGGACGCCGAGCAGATAGTCAACCTCGGCCGCGACCGGTGCCGGCAGGATCAGTTGACCCTCCTCCTCGCTACGGATTCTCAGTAGCGCCTCGAGCTGAGGCTCCTTGGCGTCTGCCAATGCCACAAGCGGCGCGGCATCGAGGATGAGCGTCACTCGCCGAAGCCGCGCATCAACTCATCCTCGGGGATCTCCGAGATCGGACGAGGATCGGAATCAATGCGCTCGAAGTTGCCGGCGAGAGCGAATTTCCGATCCCGCTTGGGCGCGGGCCGGTAGCAGGAGATCGCGTCGCGAACGATCTCCGCTTGGGGTCGGCCCTCGGCGCGGGCCAGACGGGCGAGGCGATCCGCCTGCTCGTCATCGAGGTAGATGCTGGTCTTGCGCATGACGAAGGAGAGTATAGGGCACCATGTAGGGCGTCGCCGATGACGCTAATAGATCTCAGCGGCCATGAAGCCCCGCGTGTCCAGCCGCACTGTCTCCTACTCACTGAGGCTGTGGTCCAACATCCACCCGCGCGGACTCGATTCAATGTCGATCGACTCGTGCTTGCCTCGGAACCGCACGCGGCGCGGAAGGCCGCCGAGGCCGATTCCTGCTTGAGTGAAACCAAGCTCGGTGAGACTGCGGGCTGACTCTGAGTTTGGAAAGGCGCCGGCACCAGTGCTCAGCACATTGCGGGCACCTCCAAGATGGGCGATCAGCATCTCCTCGGCGGCTGCAACGATCGCTTTTCGGGGCAGGCCAAAGGCACGTAGTCCTTCTTCGAACGGGAGTGCTTCCACCGCGCCTGCCTCGTCCGGAGAGTAGGCGGCGAGGCGGATTTCGCACGGGAACGCATAGATGAGGAGGTGTGGTGTGTAAACCATGGTTCGACTGAGGATCTGCGGAAGCTTGTGATGGGGGCCAGCAGCTCTCCGCAAGGCCTCGTGGTCACTCCTGCCGATGTACTCGACCGAGAACGAAAGCTGCCCGCCTTCAACCATGCCGCGATTTACCTCCAGCTCTTGGCCGTCCTCAAGATGCCGATCGAAGATCCATCCCAGTAGCTCCTGAAGGTGCGCACCCGCGACATCGTCCGCCCTCGGGTTTCGGGTGAGACCCTCCACGGTTTCCAGGGCTGAATCACTGATCGCCCACTCCACGCTCGCGGGGCGCATGCTCGGGCACGGCGACATGTGCCCACGGCTCGGGGTCCCAACCGATATCTGAAGCGCCGGCGTGACGGGCGATCAGGACATCGAACTCCCGAATATCCGAGTCTGGCCATACGGCTCTCAACCGCGGATGCGTACAAATCATGTAAAGAACCTCGTCACGACCTAGGGCCAGCGGCTCCTCCATCGCGCGGTCAATGTCGTTATTCGCCAGCGTCCCAGCCGGAATCAGATGAGGCACGACGACGACACCGAGTCCGCGACCGCTCATCCGCAATGGCTTCCCGAGAGCGAGAGCAGGGCATTCGCCTTGAGGCTGGTCGGCTGCATCCTCTAACAGTAGATCTGACCCTTGTACCGACACCGATTTCAATGCAAGGCGCGAAATCGGCACCAATCGCCGCGCATGCCAGCGATTCCAGGCACTAATTCGCAGTAGTGCCCAAAACGGAGGCGATATGCGGGGATGGTTTGATCTTGTTTCGGCGACCTGTGCCGAAAGCGACCCACCCACATGCAGGGGATTCGCGAAAAAGCGGCTGAAGGGATTCGAACCCTCGACCTTCTGCATGGCAACTACGCCGATCTCCAGAAGCCGCGCGCTGCGAATGTAGCAGCTTGCAGGGGTTTCGCATCGGCGTCGCGGACGGGCTCCAGTCGCGAATACGCGCGGATATGCGGCGATATGCGGCGTTTCGGGCACTCGTGCGGACGAGTGCCCGAAATCCGAGATGGCGGTTTGATTCGTCGTCTGCCGTCGACACGGTGGCGAATCTGACCGCCTGAGAGGATGCGCCCGACAACGCCTACCAGTTGGGCGGGGCCTTCCGAACCTCAAACTCCCAACAGACCCTGACCTCATCGACGTCATCGGGGAGATCATCCGATCGGGCAACGATTCGAAGGGGTACGATATGTGGTCGGCCCTGCTCAGTCGGGACGGCGACGTTGACGCGAACATGTCGCACGGCTGGGGATTTCAAGCTGATTCGAGGCAGCTCCGTCTCAAGGTAGTGGGCTTCGACAGGAGCACGTCCATGACCAGACGGAGCAGGGACCGTAATGCCCTCTCGGCTTATCCCAGGGTCCCCGGTCAGGTCTCGACCAGCAGCATCACACCACCGGATTTCCTCATGGACGGGAGCCACGACTGCGAGCGTCGTTGGTCCCGCCGCTTTGTCCCCGGAGTTAGCGACCCCGACTTCAACGATGGCCGTCACGCGCGTTGCGTCGGAGACGATGTTGTCAAGTTCATCGTTGCCAGCCAGGCAGGCAAACGGAGATAGCTGAGCACGAGCATTGAGTCGACACAGGAACTCACGGTGCTCACGCCGGGCCATCCACAGCATCCACAAGGAGATACCTAGGGCAAGACTTGCGATCACGATCGACGCGATTGACAGCCAGTTGCTCACGCCGCAGTTCGAGCACGTCACGTCCAATGACTGATTAGCCATGATTCGGATCGCCGTATTGAGCAGCCGCTTCCCAGGTCAATCCGGTCGATATCTCTAGAGGTGCAATCGCTGGCTCGCCTGCAGTCGGGTCATCGTCCACCGAAATCATCTGGCCGGATTCGACGGGGTGAGGGCGCTCCCGCCATTCCGCCAGGGTCGCGCGCTCACCCTCCCGTAGTCCGAGGCTCGGAGAGGCACGCTTGTGCCTCTTTCTGTATCTCTCATGCCAGCGGGTCTCGCTTCGAGCCAGGGCGGCGAATTCGCGCGCCTTTCCCGATGCCTCGTCTCGATACTCGTGCAAGGCAGCGCGCATACCCGCAACCGCTTCACTGACCAGGGCACCCGAATAAAGCTGTGAGCCTGCGCCTGCTGGGATTGCGCCAGGAGGTACCGGAAAGCGACTCACCGCGCCGGTTCCAGCCTGATTGACGAGCGTACGCAACTCTCGTTGTAGCTGCCGGTCGCGGTCGCGAACCCAGCGACGTAGGTCTTCGTCCAACTCAACGGCCCTAGCGTCATGGTCGCCGACCTCCCGCGGAATCTGAAAGTAACGGAAGGCAATTGCGACCAACGGACCGCCGATCAATGCGGCCAGGATCGGTCCGAGAAGATTCTGCCCCACAAAGTCCAAGACTTCGCACATGCTCAGCAGTATTTCTAGAGCGGCGGTCAGTGAGATAGCCGGCTAGGGGCCGGGACTGCCGGGTGAAACGAGTCCGGTGTCTTCACCCGCTTGTGGTTCGCCAATCGTCAGCGCTACTCAGTCCAAGGAAGACCGAAGTGGCGCGCCAGCGGATCGCGCTCTCGCCAGGTAGTCAGTCAGCATGTCGATTTCCCCGCGGCCGTCCGGCGAGCGGTGTGGCCCGTACAACGGGCCGTCTTTCTCGCACCGCGGATCGTAGAGAGGAAGCGCTGAGCAAAACCCCTGCCAGACGTCGGCAAGATGCTGAGTGAGATCCGACCAGGAGAGGCGTACATCGACGGGACGCTCGCTGGCACGGCGCTTGAGAAGGTCGCGCCCCGCCGGGGTCGGGTGACCGCCCCGGCTGCAATGGACCTGATACTCGGCTAGGCGGAAGTTCCTCGCAGCCCGATTCCGCATGTTGCCAGCGGAGAAACGCTCCCGAGCCTCCTTTGGCGAGCTTCGCATCCATTTCTCGGCCTCGTCGCGACTCTCGGCAGCGAGCGAGATTAGGTAGCCGCACTCGATCAACTGCCGCACCAGGGCTGCGCCCGGGTACCAAAGTTCTGCATCGAACAAGGAGACGGCCCCCTCGCCCAGCTCCGCGGCCATCTCCGTCATCGTCGCGAATCCAATTCCCGCAGCGTCGCCATCGAACCCGTAATGGATATAGAGGCGAAAGCCGTTCTCAGAAAGCCGAAGCGGTATGGCTCGAGCTAGCTGCTCACGTAGCGCATGGGCCTGGTCGTCGGCCAAGCCGTTCTCCAAGAACGCAGCCGCTTCTTCTTTGCTCATGCCCATTCTGGTCTGCCAGCCCCTAAGCCGTAGCCAAGATCACCACGTTGACGACGAGCGTTACTACGGTCGCCGCCAGCAGCACCCAGGTCAGCCGCGCCAAGGTCTTGGTCAGCACGATCATTTGATCGGTCCGCGCGTCTCCTTCCCGCCAGCGCTCGACCGTTATTTCGCCGAAATCCTTTCCGACGCTCTCAACCTCTCGAAGAGAACGATTCTGTAGGCGCCTGGCAAGGAGCAACGCGACGATGACCGACACCGGCCAGTAGCGCGGCAGGCGAACATCGGCGAGCCGTACACCCCGCTGATGGTCCCGGGAATCTCCTAGTCCTGCCATACGCTCAGAGCATGGACGAGCCCTCGGATGCAGCAATGATCGAGCGGGCGCACAGTCTCGCCAACGAGGCCGTGCATATGGTCGCCCTCCAACGCCGACGACTTCAGTCCAACGAACCAGAGGACGAGACCTTCATATTTCGTCGGTGGGCCGATTTTCAGTTCCTCATTGTCAGCCTGCGTCGGCTTCGCCTAGCAGCCCTCCTGGCTGCAAGGTCCGAGACGAATCGAGCGCCAATCGAGAGCGCGATCAGGGAGTTCGATGAGGCGTTGCCCGACCTTCGGAAGATGCGAAACGTCGGCGAGCACATTGATGAGTACGCGATCGAAAAGGGTCGCGATCGCAGCGTGAGTCGGCTGGCACTACAAGCCGGCAGCTTCGACAACGTGGCGCTGGATTGGCTTGGAGGGCGACTCGATTCCGACGAGGCGCTTGTAGCCGCCGAAGCTCTGTATCGCGCGATCAAGGTGGCCTCCTAAGCCGCCTTCAATGCGACGATCAAACCTCGAAAGGCTGACTCCTACCTGCGGTCTCCCAAAGGTCTTTACTTGCTTCGACCCAAACCCTTCACGACCCATCGCTTGTTGGGATTGGAAGCTCACGAACGCGCAGGCGATCGCTCGTGAGGCTGACGATCGCTCCCTTCTCCAGGTCTTCGGCGATCTGCGGCAAGTTGGCAGCCATCAGCTCCGCCTGCTCGTTCGGGCGCAGATGGTCGGCGGAACGTAATAGCAGGACGGATGGCGACGCCAGTGAGCCCAAAGCCAACAATGCCCCGAAGTCGGAATCCGCCGTGAGCAGGATGCGTTCCTCTTTCGCTGCGGCCTGCAGGATCTCGGGGTCGGTTGCAGTCAGCAGCCCGATGTCCGCGACGTGGATCGCATCGTGCCCTACCTCTTTGAGGAGTCGTCCGACCTCGGGCGAGAGGTTCGCGTCGAGGAGCAGCTTCACGCTGCCGGAGCTACGACTGCCAGCTCACGCTCTTGTGCAGCGGCGGCTGCGTATTCGAGCGAGGCAAGGACATCCTCTCGTTCCAGGTAGGGATAGTCGGCCAGTAGCTCGTCGATGCTGGCGCCAGCGGCAAGCTGACCGAGCACGGCGCTGACGGTCACGCGGGTGTCGCGGATGCTGGGCAGGCCGCGCATCCGGTTTGGATCGACGGTGATTCGCTCCTGAGGCATAGGGCTAGGGTACCTCGCCGTCCACCTGCTACCGCGTCTGCGGGACCACTGCAAGGCGGAATCGGCCGAAATCGCCGCTAATCGCCACGCATCGCCGTCATTTTGGGCACTAGTGCCCAAAATGGAGGCGATATGCGGAGGTGGTTTGATTTTCCCCCGCGAGGGTCAACCTGCGGATGTGCAGGGGATTCGATGCGAAGCGGCTGAAGGGATTCGAACCCTCGACCTTCTGCATGGCAAGCAGACGCTCTAGCCAGCTGAGCTACAGCCGCATCGGTCGCGGATTATAGGCGCGTAGCTGTGCTGGGTTTGCTTTACCAATTATTGGGTAGGTGCGCTGTCGGCTGTTCAGATGGCGCGTTGGCGCCCCTATCTCCCAAGGAGGCCCAGTTGAAGCGAAGCATGCTCCTCACCCTCGTCGCGGTCTTGGCGCTTGCGGTTGCCCTGATCGCTCCCGCCGGGGCAGCGGCATGGGCGCCGGCGAAAACGGCGGCTGTTCATCCCGGCGTGCAGGTCTACACCGAGGGCGCGCAGTGCACTTCCAACTTCGTCTTCCAGGAAGGCTCGAGCGTCTACCTGGGCCAGGCGGCTCACTGCTCGGGAACCGGGGGACAGACCGAAACCGATGGCTGCAGCAGCGGCTCGCTGCCGCTGGGGACGCCGGTCGAGGTGAGAGGCGCAAGTAGACCCGGCACGCTCGTCTACAACTCCTGGTTGACCATGCAGGCCAACGGGGAGACCGACCCCGACACCTGCGCCTACAACGACTTCGCGCTGATCAGGCTCGACCCAACCGACATCGCCAACGTCAACCCGTCCGTTCCCGGCTTTGGCGGGCCGACGGCGGTGGGGACGGTCAGCGGCCTCGGCTCGACCGTCTACTCCTATGGCAACTCCGAACTGCGCGGCGGCGTCGCCAAGCTCAGTCCCAAGCAGGGGAGCCTCGTGCAGAACGAAGGCGGCGGCTGGAGCCACATCGTCATCACCCTTACGCCGGGCGTCCCGGGCGACTCGGGCAGCGGCTTCCTCGACGGCAAAGGCGAGGCCTTCGGCGTCCTCAGCACGCTGCAGATCGCACCGCTGACGGGGACCAACGGCGTCGGCGACCTCGGCAAGGAGCTCGCCTACCTGCGCGCCAACACGGACTTCGGAGGGATGCAACTGGTGCAGGGCACCGAGCCCTTCAAACCCAATCTGGTCGAAGCGATCCTGGGGGCTTAGGAGCTGGAGTCGAGCTCGGCGAGGAGATCGCGCAGGTCAAGCGGTTCGGTGACCATCGCGATCTCCTCTCCGCCGGGCGAGCGCGGCCACTCCTCGCGTGGGCGGTCGCAATAGAGCTCGATGCCGTTGCCATCGGGGTCGCTCAGGTAGAGGGCCTCGCTGACCCCGTGGTCGGAAGCGCCCTCGATGGGCACCCCCGCCTCCGAGAGGCGGCGCAGCGCGTCGGCGAGGGTGCGGCGGTCCGGATAGCGGATCGCGACGTGGAAGAGCCCGGTGCTTCCCACCGGCGGCGACGAACCACCCTTCGAATGCCAGGTGTTGAGGCCGATGTGGTGGTGGTAGCCGCCGGCCGAGACGAAGGCCGCCTCGTCGCCGATCCGCTGCTGCAGCTCGAAGCCGAGCACGCCGCCGTAGAAGTCCAGCGCCCGATCGAGGTCGGCCACTTTGAGGTGGACGTGGCCGATGTCGACGCGCGGGTCGATCGGCTCAGCCATGGCCATCAGACCTCAGCACCGTCCAGCACCCGGTTGACGAGTCGGTCGGCCTCGGCGTTGTGCTCGCGGCGCACGTGGCGGATCGACCAGCGGTCCTCGAAGGGACGCAGCGCCCGCTTCACCTCACCGTGAAGCTCGCGCAGGGTCGCGTCCTTGACCTTGTACTCGCCCTTGACCTGGCGCACGATCAGCTCCGAGTCGCCGACCAGCTCCAGCTCGCTCGCCCCCAGCTCCGCGGCCCGCTCGATCCCGAGCAGCAGCGCCCTGTACTCGGCGACGTTGTTGGTCGCCGTGCCGATCCGCTCGCCGCGCTCCTCGAGCACCTCGCCGCCGGGGTGCTGGACCACGGCGCCGATCGCCGCCGGACCGGGGTTGCCGCGGGCGCCGCCGTCGACGTTGACGACCAGCTTCATCGGCTCAAGCGACCGGCTCGCCGTCACGGCTGCGGCCCGCGCGGGGCGCACCCAGGGAAAGCCGGCCACCCTCCCCCGCCCTCGCGTTCCACTGCCGGGCGGAGCCGTCGAGCTGCTCGATCTCGCTCCCCTTGCCGAGCTGGAAGACGGGGCGCAGCTCATCGCCGAGGTCGACCCCCCACTGGTACCAACCCAGCTCCCAGGCGACGGTGATCCGCACTTCGCTCGGCGAGCCCGCGGCGGAGCCGATCGAGACCCGGGGCTCGCCCAGAGTGCGCATCAGGCCGGCGACGATGCGCGCCACCTCGCTCACGTTGAAGCGGGAAACGGCGCGCTCCAGGCGACCATGCGGGGGCTCGGCAACCTCGGGATCGGGACGGCGGCCGACATTGGCCCCCGGCGCCGCAGGGTCGACCCAGCCAAGGCGCTCGGCGCGCCCGCGGCAGAGGTCGCAGACCAGCTGCGGCCCGTCCTTCGGGCTCATGTAGCTGCGTGTGCGCTCTCCGGCCAGGATCGTGCGACCGCACACCGCGCAGGTCTCGTCGGGACTCACCCGGCCAAGTTACCAACGGGCCCGCGTGCTACGCCGCGGCGGCCGCGCCCTGCCCGGAGCTTGCAACGATCTTCTCGGCAAGCTGAGCGGGAACGGGCTCATACCGCTCGAACTCGACCGTGAACTCGGCCCGGCCGCCGCTGATCGAACGCAGGTCCGGGGCGTAGTCGAGCACCTCCGCCATCGGCAGCTCCGCCCGCACCTCGGTCGCCCCGCCTTTCGGTTCCATCCCGAGCGGGTGACCGCGGCGCGAGTTGAGGTCGCCGATCACCTCACCGACGACCTCCTCCGGACAGCTCACCGTGAGCCACACGATCGGCTCGAGCAGCACCGGATCGGCCGCTTCCATCGCCTCGCGGAAGGCCATCGAGCCGGCCACCTTGAAGGCCATCTCCGAGGAGTCGACGTCGTGGTGTTTGCCGTCGACGAGCCGCACCCGCACGTTCTTGACCGGATAGCCGGCGACGGTGCCATGGCGCATCGCCTCCTCCACCCCCTTCTCGACCGCCGGGATGAAGCCGCCCGGTATCGCCGCGCCCTTGATCCGGTTGACGAACTCCAGGCCGGTGCCGTCCTCGGCCGGCTCGATCTCGATCCGGCAGTCGGCGAACTGACCCCGGCCGCCGGACTGCTTCTTGTAGCGGGCGTGAGCCTCGGCCGGCTGGCGAATCGTCTCCTGGTAGGGAACGCGCGGCGGATGCAGCTCGATCTCGGCGCCGAAGCGACGCTTCATCCGCTCGACGACGACCTCGACGTGAACCTGGGTCAGGCCGGCGACGATCTGCTCGCCGGTCTGCCGGTCGCGGTGCACGTCGAGCGTCGGGTCCTCCTCGCTGAGGCGCCGCACCGCCGCGGCCGCCTTCTCCTCGTCGCCCTTCGACTTCGGCTCATAGGCAAAGGCCATCACCGGCGCCGGCAGGTCGAGCGGCGGGAAGGCAATCGCCTCCTGTCCCGCGCAAAGCACGTCCCCCGCCTGCGTCTGCTTCAGCTTCGCCACGGCGCCGATCTCCCCCGCCCCCAGCTCGCGCACCGGGGACAGCTCGCCTCCCAGCGGCCGACCGAGCTGGCCGATCCTCTCCTTCTCCCGCCTGGTCACGTTGGCCACGTGGGAATCCGAGCGCAACGTGCCGCGGTAGACGCGGAGCAGGTTGATCCTGCCCGCGTAGGGGTCGGCCAGGGTCTTGAAGACGTAGGCGACGAGCGGGCCAGCCTCGTCGGGGGCGACATCGACCTCTTCCTCGCCCTCGCCGAGCGCCGCCACCGGCCCGCGCATCGCCGGCGAGGGCAGGTCCTCGACCAGCGCCTCGAGCAGCCGGTTGGTGCCGAGGTTGCGGGTGGCGACGCCACAGGTGACCGGAAAGACGCGGCCGGCGGTGACGCCCTGCTTGAGCACAGCGACTATCTCGGCGTGCTCGATCCGCTCACCGTCGAGATAGCGCTCCATCAGCTCGTCGGAGTTCTCCGCGACCTCGTCCATCAGCTTCTCGCGGTACTCCTCCGCCTGTGCGCGCAGCTCTTCCGGGATCTCGACCTGGCGCGCGTTGGCGCGGTCGGCGCCCTCGTAGACGAACGCCTCGAGGTCGATCAGGTCGATCACGCCGCGGACGTCGTGCTCCGCGCCGATCGGAATCTCGGTCGCCACCACGTGCGGGCCAAAGGCCTTCTTCAACGAGTCGAGCACGGCAAAGAAGTCGGCCCGCTCGCGATCGAGCATGTTGACGAAGACGAGCCGGGCAAGGCCCTCGTCATCGGCGCGCTTCCAAAGCCGCTCGGTCTGCACCTCGACCCCGGCGACGCCGTTGACGACCACAACGGCCGCATCGACGATCCGCAGGGCCGCCGCGGCGTCGGCGACGAAGCTCGGCTCCCCGGGGGTGTCGATCAGATTGATCTCGCGATCGTCGTATTCGAAGCCCGCCACCGATGCCCCGATCGACATCTCGCGCGCCTGCTCGTCGGGCTCCGAGTCGGAGACCGTGCTGCCGTCGGCGACGCTGCCGAGCCGCCGCGTCGCCCCCGCCTCGAAGAGCATCGCCTCGTGCAGGCTCGTCTTGCCGCAGCCCCGGTGCCCGATCAGGGCGACGTTGCGAATCCGGTCTGCCTTGTGAGGCACGCAACGAGATTAGAGCGGTGCTACGCCTCTTGCAACGAGGACTTGAGGCGCATCACGGCCTTGGTGTGAAGCTGGGAGACGCGCGACTCGGTGACGCCGAGGACCTCGCCGATCTCCCGCAGGGTGAGGTTCTCGTAGTAGTAGAGCGCGACGACGAGCTGCTCGCGCTCGGGCAGGCCGGCGATCGACTCGGTGAGGCGGTCCTTGACCTCGCTGCTGGCAAGCGATTCCTGCGGGTCTTCGGCGCGCGGATCGGAGATCGTGTCGAGCAGGGAGACCGAGTCGCCCGAGGAGTCGGAGATCGTCCAGAGCTCGTCGAGCGCGTAGATCGAGGAGTTGGCGATCTCCAGCAGAGAGGTCTGCAGTTCCTCCTCGGTCAGGCCGACCTTGGTGGCGAGCTCGGCCTCGGTCGGCGCCCGCTGCAGCTCGTGCTCGAGCTTCGCCTGCGCCGCCTCGATTTCGCGCGCTCGCGAGCGGACCGAGCGCGGCACCCAGTCGAGCGAGCGCAGCTCGTCGATGATCGCGCCGCGGATGCGGGTCATCGCGAAGGTCTCGAACTTGATCCCCCGCTCGGGCTCGAAGCGCTCGATCGCGCCGATCAGGCCCATCAGGCCGTAGGAGATCAGGTCGGCGTCGTCGACGTGGGAGGGCAGCCCGGCGCCCAGCCGGCCGGCGACGAATTTGACCAGCGGCGAGTAGGCGACCACCAAACGCTCGCGCGCGGATTTGTCGCCGTCGTCCTTGTAGCGCCGCCAAAGGTCGCGGAGCTCTACCTCTTTTACGCCAGTCTCCATGGAAATTTGCTCGATTCTATGGTCGCTGGGGAATGTTCTGTGCGTCAGGCGCGGGGATGAGTCGCAGCGTAAGCCTCCCGAAGGCGTGCGGCGTCCACACGAGTGTAGACCTGCGTCGTCGATATCGAGGCGTGACCGAGCAGCTCCTGGATCGTGCGCAGGTCGGCGCCCCCTTCCAGGAGGTGGGTGGCAAAGCTGTGCCGCAACGCGTGCGGCGACACGCCAGCTGCCAGGGACGCCTCGCGGACCCAGAGGGTGAGGCGGCGAGTCACGTCGGAGTTGGAGAGGCGGCGGCCGCTCTTGGACAGGAACAGGGCGGACTCCCGCGGATCGGCGGCCAGGGCGTGCCGCCCCCGCTCCAGATAGCGGCGCAGCGCCCGCTGGGCCGGCTCACCCACCGGCAGCAGCCGCTCCTTGGAGCCCTTGCCGAGCACGCGCAGCTGCTCGGTCTCGAAGTCGAAGGAATCGCCCTCGAGATTGACGATCTCCTCGCAGCGCAGCCCGCATGAGTAGGCGAGCTCGAGCATCGCCCGGTCGCGCAGCTCCAGCGGCGTGCGGGCGGGAATCCGCTCGAGCAGTGAGCGAACCTGCTCGCCGGTCAGCACCCGCGGCAGCTTTTCCTCCCGCTTCGGGCTGGAGACGAGATCGGCGGGGTTCTGCCCGATCCACTCGGTGCGGACGAGGAAGTCGAACAATCCGCGCACGGCGGCGAGCTTGCGCGCCACCGTCGCCGGGGCAGCACCACCGGATGAGAGTCCAGCTCCGAAACGCCGCACGTCGCGGTGGCGAACCTCGCCGGGCTCCAACTTGCCTTCCCTGGCCCAACCGACGAATTGGCTCAGATCAACGGCGTAAGCCTTCCGCGTGCGCTCGGCCATGCTGCGGGCTCGCAGGTCCCGGTCATAAGACGCGAGCGCGTCATCCCAATCCATGCTCTGGGATTCGGCTTTTTCCTCTTGCGTCCTGCGAGCGGCGCGAGAACCAAGCAGATCAAGGACGCAGTGAGCGTGGCGTGCTCTGCACGCGAGCGAGCGAGGACGCCGATATGCGCCGGTTATCGCGCCGCTCGTCACCCGATGTATATGGGAGTCCCCACTTCGACGCGGTCGTAGAGCTCTTCCACGTCCGGGATCGACATTCGCACGCAGCCGTGGGAGGCAGCGGTGCCGAGCGAGTAGGTCTCTTCGGTCCCGTGGATGCCGGCGCCTTCGAAGATTCCCATCCAGCGCGCCTTGATCGGGTTCGACGGTCCCGGCGGGATCGACTGCCCGGCGAGCGAGCCCGCCCAATCCGATTCGGGCACGTTCCAGGTCGGGTTTTCTGCCTTTTCCTGGATCTCGTACAGGCCTTCCGGGGTTTCGAGGCCTTCCTGGCCGACGGCCACCGTGTAGGTCTTGGCCAGCTTCAGGTTTTCCCAAAGTCGCAACGTATAGCTCGCCCGGTCGAGGGTGAGGTAAGACGGATACTCGTCGGCCACCTCGCTGCCGGTGACTTCGGGCTCGAGCGAGTGAGTGCGGGCGGCGATCGTGTGATCGGCGCTGGCGTCGAGCACCGCGGCGCCGAGCTGACGGGTGAGCAGGTTGTCGCGCAGCTTGCGGCCGTACTCGGCGGGCGCGATGCCGAGCGAGTCGCCGCTCGGCTCGACCGTCGCGTCCTTGGGTTCGCGATTGATCTCCTCGGCGACCTCACGCACGAAGCGATTGACGGCGGGCTGCGAATAGGTGACATCGGCGGAGAGCCGCTCCTCCACACCGCCACCCGTGACGTAACGGACCAGCCGACCCGGGAGGCCGCCGTCGCGACTCTCGGCGAGTGCCTCTTCGACCGCCCGATCCACGTCGGCGTGCAGCTTCAGCGTCTTCCCGGGCAGGACCCAGCTCTCGCCGTCGTAACCCACCCTGAGCGAGTGGCGCAGGGGCGCCAGCAACTGTCGACGCACGGCGCGCTTCGCTTCGGCTTCGCTCATGCCGCCGACGTCGACGCCGCCGACCGTTACGCCGTCGGCGATCTTGCCGTCCTGCGAGCTGTCGTAGGCGAAAGCGGCCACCGCGCCAAGGGCAAGCACGACCGCGCCGACGATGACTGCGATTTGGGTCTTGCGGCCCATTTGGAGCAGTTTAGGCACACGGATCGGTCGTTCTGACGGATATCTTTCGTCCGTGGCCACCAAGGACGGCATCCGCGAGGAGATCTGGCAGGCGATGGATCGGGAGGGCGTCTCTCGCTTCCCCGGTGCCGAGGGTCGCATCCCCAACTTCGCCGGCGCGCGTCTCGCCGCCGAGAAGCTCGCCACCAGCCGGCCCTGGAAGCGGGCGCGGACGATCAAGGCCAACCCGGACTCGCCCCAGACGCACGCCCGTCGCCTGGCGCTCGAAGAGGGGAAAACGCTGATCATGGCCGTGCCGCGGCTGCGCGACCCACACCCCTTCCGCGTGCTCGAGCCAAAGCGGCTCTCCAAAGCGGCGATCAAGGAGGCGGCGACGATCAAGGGGGCGCTCAAGCACGGCCGGGTCGTCGCCCTCGACGACCTGCCTGAGATCGACTTCGTCCTCAGCGGCTCTGTCGCGGTCAACCTCAGCGGGGCGCGAATCGGCAAGGGCGGCGGCTACAACGACCTCGAGTACGGGATCCTGATCGACGCCGGCAAGATCGACGACCACACGACGATCGCGACGACCGTCCACCCGATCCAGATCCTGCGCCGGCATCTGCCGGTCATCTCGCACGACCTTCCGGTCGACCTGATCGCCACGCCGCGAGCGGTGATCGAGGTCGAGCGTCAGTACGAGCGCCCGCGGGGCATCCTCTGGGACCACCTGCAACCACCCCAGATCCGCGAGATACCGGTGCTCGAAAGGATGGGCTATGCCTGATTCTCAGACGGTGCTGAGCGGGTCGGTGAACTTCCCGGCCAGCGACTACGGCAACGCCGACCCGCAGTGGCTGAAGATCGATTGGCGCGAGCACCTGCACCGGGTCGACCTCCCTGGCGCCGAAGTCAACTACGCGGAAATCGGCGAGGGCCCCGAGTCGATCCTCTTCGTCCACGGACTCGCCGGCTGCTGGCAGAACTGGCTGGAGAACCTCCCCCACTTCGGCCGTACCCACCGCGCGATCGCCCTCGACCTCCCGGGCTTCGGCGAGAGCCCGATGCCGTCATGGCCGATCGACATGCCCGCCTACGGCCGGCTGATCCACGACTTCTGCGAGAAGCTCGGCATCGACCGCGTCTCTGCCCTGGTCGGCAACTCGATGGGCGGCTTCGTCTCGACCGAGGCGGTGATCGAGCGGCCGTCGCGCTTCGACAAGCTGGTGCTCGTCTCGGCGGCGGGAATCAGCTTCGCCGAGGCGGGGGGACGACGGATCGAAGCCGAGGTAAGGCTGTTCGAAGCTGTGGTCCCGTTCTTGGCTGGCCGGCGTCGGCACCCCTGGTTGGCCCGTCCCCGGGGCCGCCAGATCGCCTTCGGCAATGTCTTCCATTACCCGAACCGACTGCGGCCCGAGCTGCTTCAGGAGCAAATGCTTCCGGGCCCGCGCAGTCCCGGCTTCGCCGACGCGATCAGGGGCCTCGGCGGCTATGACACCCGCTACCGCCTCCCGGAGATCGAGACCCCAACGCTCGTCGTCTGGGGCCTCAAGGACCGGATCGTCCCGGTCGAGGCCGCGATCGGCTATCACCGACTGATCGATGACTCACGGCTCGAGTTGTTCGAGCGCACCGGGCACGTTCCCCAGATGGAGCGTCCAGAACGCTTCAATGCACTGCTGGACGAGTTCCTGACGGACTGAGCGACAGATCAGGTCACGGCGCCCTGCGCCGCCGAGGACACCGTGGCCGCGTACTTGGCCATCACGCCGTGCTCGAAGAGCGGTGGCGGCGATTCGTATTCCGCAACCCGCCTGGCGATCACCTCATCGGACAGGGCGACGTCGAGCCGGCGGGCGTCGATGTCCAGGCTGATCTCATCGCCCTCGCGAATCGCCGCGATGGGCCCGCCCCTCGCCGCCTCGGGAGCGACGTGGCCGACCATCAGACCACGGGTCGCCCCTGAGAAGCGGCCGTCGGTGACCATCGCCACGCTCTCCCCCAGGCCCTCGCCGACGATCGCCGCCGTCACCTGCAGCATCTCCCGCATCCCCGGGCCGCCGGTTGGCCCCTCGTTGCGAATCACCACGACGTCGCCCGGCTGGATCGCCTGTTCCTTGACCGCCCGGAAGCAGTCCTCTTCGGACTCGAAGACGCGGGCCGGGCCGACCTGGCGGGTGCGCTCGGTGCCGGCGAGCTTGACCACCGCACCCTCGGGGGCGAGATTGCCGCGCAGGATCGCCAGGCCGCCTTCGGACTTGAGTGGATCGGAGAGCGCCCTGACGACCTCCTGGCCCTCCGCCTCGCTCGCCGCCTCTGCCTCTTCGCCGATGGTCCGGCCGCTGACCGTGATCTCCTCGCCGTGCAGGATCCCGGCTTCGGCCAGCCGCTTGAGAATCAATGGCACGCCACCAGCCGCGTAGAGGTCGGTGGCGACGAAGCGGCCCCCGGGTTTCAGGTCGGCGAGCAGCGGCGTCTCACGCGAGATCCGCTCGAAGTCGTCGATGCTCAGCTCGATCCCGGCGTCGCGGGCGAGGGCGAGAAGGTGCAGGACGACGTTGGTCGAGCCGCCCGAGGCGCAGGCGCAGGCGATCGCGTTCTCCAGCGACCTGCGGGTGATCACCTTGCTGGGCCGCAGATCCTCGCTCAGCACCCGCATCACCAGCTCGCCGATCTTCTCCGCGACGCTCCCCTTCTCCTCGTCTTCGGCCGGAACCATCGCCGAGCCACCCGGACTGATCCCCAGCGCCTCGAAGGCGCAGGCCATCGTGTTGGCCGTGAACTGGCCGCCGCAGGCGCCGGCGCCCGGGCTGGCGACGCCCTCCAGCTCGCGCAGTTCCTCGTCGCTCATGTCTCCCGCCGCGTGGGCGCCGACCGCCTCGAAGATGTCGAGGATGGTCACGTCGCGGCCGTGCCAGCGACCGGGGGCGATCGAGCCGCCGTAGAGCAGCACCGCGGGGACGTCGAGGCGGGCCAATGCCATCGCGCAGCCCGGGATCGTCTTGTCGCACGCACAGAGCGCGACGATCGCGTCGAACTGGTACCCGCGTGCCATCAGCTCGATCGAGTCGGCGATCACCTCGCGGCTGACCAGCGAGGCCTTCATCCCCTGGGTGCCCATCGTGATCCCGTCGGAGACCGCAACCGTGTTGAACTCCATCGGCGTGCCCCCGGCGGCACGCACGCCGTCTTTGACGTGCTCGGCGAGGCCGCGCAGGTGGAAGTTGCACGGCATCGCCTCGGTCCAGGTGTTGGCGATGCCGATCGTCGGCCGGCTGAGCGCGTCGTCGTCGAAGCCGATTCCCTTCATGTAGGCGCGCGCGTGAGCCCGCTCGGGCCCGTCGAAGACAACGCTGGAACGTGGACGCGGAAGCTTGGTTGAGGTGGCGCCGTTGGTGCTCATGGGAACCAAATCTACTGAGCCGAGCGAGGACGCCGTATGGCTGCCTCGGAACCCAGCAGGTCGAATATGTCCACCGGGCCGGCCCCATGACCGATCTCGCGCAGGCCGGTGCGAATCGCCTCCTCGGTGATCTGCCGCGCCCGTTCGGCGGCGCGCAGCGGGTTGCGGCCCAGGGCGAACATCGCCGCCATCGCCGAGGAATAGGTGCAACCAGAGCCATGTGCGGCACCATCCGGGTAGCGGTTCCCGTGGATCGCCGCGGCGTGGACGCCGTCGAAGTAGATGTCCACCACCTGCTCGCTGTGGCCACCGGTGACCACCACCGCTTCCGGCCCCAGAGCCAGAACCTCGCGGGCAAGATCCTCCTGGGAGTCTTGCCCCCCCGCCCCCACCAGGGCACGAGCCTCGGGGATGTTCGGCGTCACGACGTCGGCCCGCGGCAACAGGTCCTCGATCAGCGCCGTCCTCGCCTCGTCGTCGAGCAGGACCGCGCCGCTCTCGGCGACCATCACCGGATCGACCACCACCGGTGCATCGCCGACCAGATCAAGCGCCTCCACCACGGCCCCCACGGTCTCCGCCGTCCCCAGCATGCCCACCTTGACCGCGTCGACACGGATGTCCTCGACGACCGCACGCACCTGGGCGACGATCATCGCCGGAGAGATCGGCTCGACCGCACTGACGGCGACGGTGTTCTGGGCCGTGATCGCCGTGATCGCCGTCGTTCCGTAGACGCCGCAGGCCGTGAGCGCCTTCAGATCGGCCTGGATTCCGGCGCCGGCGCCCGAATCCGAGCCCGCGATTGCAAGCACGGTGGGAATTCGATTTTGGTTCATGGATTCTCCAGACTAGATGTCGATGGTGGATGCAGAGAGGTCCTGGCGTAGACACCGACCAGGGAGCAGTTGACGTAGCCGAGCGCCTCGAGGTCGGCGAGAGTCGCCGCCACCTCGCCGCCACCGAGCCGAAGCTCGGCGGCGATCGCGTCGCACGTCTCGGCGCCCAGCTCGAGCGCCGAGAGGATCGCCAGCTGGGCAGCGTCGAGCGCCGGACCAGATCGCTCGATTCGACGCACTCCGGGCCCCAGCATCGCGTCGAGCACATCCTGCGCATGGCGAACCAGGCAGGCGCCGCCGGCCAGCAGGCTATTCGGCGCTGCCGAGAGTCGCGACCCCACGGGGCCGGGGACCGCGCCCAAGTCACGGCCGAGGTTGGTGGCGAGGTCGGCGGTGATCAGCGAGCCGGAGCGCTCCGCGGCCTCGACCACGACCGTCATCCCCGACAGCGCCGCCATGATCCGGTTGCGGGCGGGAAACGTCCAGCGCCATACCCCGGCGCCGGGCGGCAGCTCTGACAGCACCAGGCCGCACTCGCCGATCTGACGCCAGAGCGAGCGATGCGCCGCCGGGTAAGCGACATCGGCGCCACAGCCGAGCACAGCCACCGTGAGCCCTCCCTCCAGGGCTCCCCGATGGGCGCAGGCGTCGATGCCGAAGGCAAGCCCGCTTACGACGACGAGCCCGGCGGCGGCCAGATCGCGGCCGAGCTCGCCCGCGATCTGGCGACCGTAGGTGCTGGCCCGCCTCGCGCCGACGACGGTCACCGATCCATCGGGCGTCAACCGCCCGAGAAGACCCGGATCCCCTCGGCCGACCAACGCCCAGGGTGCGTCGGCCGCATCGTGCAACCCCACCGGAAAGGCCGGGTCATGGCGACAGCAGGCCCAACAACCCGCGGCGTCCAGGTCGGCACGCAGACGGCTCTCTGGAACAGCCGTGATCTGCGCCAGCACCTGGGAGGCCACTTTGAGCGCGACCGCATCGGCCAAATCCTCGTTGCTGAGGCGAAGCAGTTCCGGCGATCGCTGACCGGGGGCGCCCGTGGCGACCCTTTCGATGTACGGGGCGAGATGGGCCAGCAGCCGCGAACGACGCAGGCAGTCGGGGCAGGCCTCTGGGTTGACTCTCTCAATCACGATCCCTCCTCCTCAGTTGCAGTGCCTGGGCAATCTGCTCGCGTCCAATCGCCGTGGTGCCGGCCAGATCGGCGATCGTCCGCGCCAGCCGCAGCACCCGGTCGTGAGCACGGCCGCTGAGCCGGCGACGCGAGTAGGACTCGGAGAGGAGAGCCGCAGCGGCGTCGTCGAGCAGGCAGTCCCGCACCTCGCCCGGGGTCATCTCCGCGTTGCAGCGTCCCGGACCGAGACGTCCTTCCTGTCGATCACGGGCCTCACCGACCCGCTCGCGGACCAGCGCGGACGGCTCTCCGGGCGGGCCGCCGATATCGGCGGCGCTCGGCTGACGGATCGCGACGAGAATGTCGAGGCGGTCGGCGAGGGCGCCGCTGAGGCGGCCCTGGTAGCGGCGGACGGCCAGGGGCGCGCAGATGCACTCCGGGTCGGCCTCGCCGCGGCCGCACGGGCAGGGGTTGGAAGCCGCAACCAGCATGAAGCGACATGGCAGGCGGCGAGTGCCGCCCGCGCGCGAGATCGAAACCCAGCCGGTCTCCAACGGAGCCCGCAGCGCCTCCAAGGTGTCGCGGCGAAACTCGCAGAGCTCGTCGAGGAAGAGGACGCCTCGGTGCGCAAGCGTCACCTCGCCCGGCCCTGGCGGGGTCCCTCCCCCGATCACTCCGGCGGGACTGACGGTGTGGTGCGGCGCCCGGAACGGACGACCCCCGCCGAAGCCATCGCCGAGACACCCGCGGGCGCTGGCGATCCGCGCCACTTCGAGGGCCTCCTCAGAGGCGAGAGGGGGAAGGATCGAGGGCAGGCGGCTTGCCGCGAGGGACTTCCCCGCGCCGGGCGGGCCGACCATCAGCAGGCTGTGACCGCCGGCGGCCGCCACCTCCAGCGCATAGCGGAGGTGCGGTTGGCCGCGGAGATCGGCGAGGTCAGGTGCATCGGCCTGTGGCGTCGACAGCAGCGGCAGCGGCGCTGGGCAAGGGGGCGTCCACTCCCCCGTCGCCAGATCCTGCACCTGTGAAAGGCCCTCCAGCGGCAGGACCTCGATCCCTTCGACCAGCGCGGCCTCGGCGCCGTTCTCGGCCGGCACGACGATGGCCTCGGCTCCCTGCCCCCGGGCAGCCTCGGCGATGGCCAGAACACCTGGAATCGGTCGCAGCGCACCGTCCAAGGCAAGCTCGCCGGCCATCACGAAACGCGACATGCGATCCCACTCGAGCTGACCGGAGGCCACGAGCAGCGCCACCGCGATCGGCAGATCGAGACCGGGACCGGCCTTGCGCAGGCTGGCCGGCGCGAGGTTGGCGACGATTCGCTGCAGGGGGAAATCGAAACCGCAGTTGGCGAGCGCCGCGCGCACCCGCTCGCGCGCCTCCCGTACGGCCGTATCCGGTAAGCCGACGACCGAGAAGGCGGGCAGGCCGCGGTGCACGTCGACCTCGACCCGCACGGGCCGGGCGGCGATGCCGTCGAGGGTGAATGTCCGCGTCGTGGCGAGCATTGCGGCGACGCTTGCGGGCCGAGACGCGCGTGTGGTGCGCAGAATCAAAATCTTGCGAACCGGCTTTGTGCCCGAAGGCATGTGATCGCCCGCTGCCCTAGCTTCGCCCCATGAGCAGGGCACGGCAGCAGCTGGGCAGATCCGCGGAGAACCTCGTTGCGAGGCGTCTGGGGGAGGCCGGCTGGGAGGTCGTCGAGCGCAACGCCCGGACCCGTCACGGCGAGCTCGACATGGTCGCCCTCGACGGCCGCGGGCTCGTCTTCGTCGAGGTCAAGGCAGGTCGCGTGGGCTCGGCCTTCGGCCCCGAGCGGCCGGTGCTCTCGATCGACTTCCGCAAGCAGGCCCGCATTCGCCGTCTGGCGACGGCGTGGATGAGCGAGCGCCGCGATCTACCGCGCTACGACGAGATCCGTTTCGACGCGATCGGCGTCACCTATGACCGGGCAGGTCACGTAGTCGACTACGAGCACCTCAAAGGGGCGTTCTAGCCGGCCAGCTCGAGCTGCGAGTACGCAACTGACTGGAAGGAGCGGCGGTGGAGCGGAGAGATGCCGAGTCGCTCGATCGCCGCTCGATGCTCCGGGGTGGAGTAGCCGACGTGCTCCTCGAATCCCCAGCCGGGATGCTGGTCGGCGATGCCGTGCATATAGCGGTCGCGGGTCACCTTGGCGATCACCGAGGCGGCGGCGATCGCGGCGCTGGTGCCATCACCTTCGATCACGGCACGATGTGGAACCGCGCACTGGCGCAGTGAGAAGCCGTCGACCAGGCAGGTCGCGTCCTCACCGGGCGCCAGGCGCTCCAGCGCGCGGGAGAGCGCTTCGATGTTGGTCACGTGCAGGCCGCGCTCGTCGATCCCGCGCGGGCAGCGAACGACGACGCTGACCCGGGATGCAGCGCGCAGCACCACCGGGTAGAGCTCCTCGCGCCGCTCCGGCTTCATCTGCTTGGAGTCGTGCAGACCGGCCAGAGCGCGGCGGTCGGAGCGAGAAAGCGTCTCGTAGTCGATCAAGACGGCGGCGGCGACCAGTGGACCGGCGAGGCAGCCGCGGCCTGCCTCGTCGGCGCCGGCCACCGTGCTGGTGCCGAGCCCGCGGTCGAAGGCAAAGAGGCGGCGCGAGCGCGCCAGGCGGCGCCTGTGCGCCTTAGAAGATGCCGACGCGGTCGGGCGGCCAGTAGGTGGCAAAGGCCTTGCCGATGATCCAGTCTCGGGGGACGGGCCCCCAGAAACGGCTGTCGTCGCTCGCCCCACGGTTGTCGCCCATCATGAAGTAGTAGTCGGGTGGAATGGTGATCGGCTTGGGCAAATTGCAGGCGCCGGCCGTGCCGCAGGGCATCGTGTAGGGCTCGTCGGTCTTCTCCACGCCGTTGACGACCGGGTGCCCGTTGCGCACGCTGAGGGTGTCGCCGGGGCCGGCGACGATCCGCTTGATGAAGTTCTGCGATGACTCCTCGGGGGTCGGCTTGGGGCAGGATTCCTGCGGCAGGTGCGGGGCGCCGCATTCGGTGCCGTTGTCGGCGCCCTTGGGTGGGTGGAAGACGACGATGTCGCCGATCCCGGGGTCGGTGAAGTGGTAGAGGAAGCGATTGACGAGCACGCGCTGGCCGACGTCGAGCGTCGGCTCCATCGACTGCGAGGGGATCTGGTAGGGCTTGACCAGCCAGGCCTGTATCGCCAGCGCCAGTCCGAGCGCCAGAACGACGATCACGACCAGCTCGATCAGCCCGCCGGCACGGCTTTCCGGTTTGGGGATGAGCGGTCTCAGTCTGGGTCCTTGGCGTCGGGCTCTGCTTCCGCCTCAGGCGCCGCGTCCTCAGTCTCCCCCGCCTGTACCTCCTTCTCAGCCTCCGGAGCCTCAACCTCGGGCTCCTTGGCCTCCTCCTCGGATGCTTCCTCCGCCGTTGGCGCCTCCTCGGTCGACGCGGCATCCCGTGGCTCGTCCTCAGCCGCCCCTGCCGCGGGTGGCGAGGTGAAGGGGATCGTCTCCGAGGAAGCTTCAGCTGCCGCGGGAGGCGTTGGGTCCCCCGCCCCGACGGAGCCCGCGGCCTGAGACGCCTCGTCCTGGGACTCGTCAGCCTGGACCTCGTCCTCGTCTCCCTGGGCGACACCCTCCGCATCCGTCGCGGAGACCGGCGCCGAGATCAGCTCCTCGTCGATCCCCCAGCGCCGCTCGGCGACCCGCGCCGCCTTGCCGATCCGACCCCGCAGGTAGTAGAGCTTGGCGCGGCGCACGTCGCCACGCGCCGCAATCTCCAGTTTCTCGATCTTGGGCGAGTGCAGCGGAAAGGTTCGCTCGACGCCGACGCCGAAGGACTGCTTGCGGACGGTGAAGGTCTCGCGGGCACCGGAGCCCTGCCGCTTCAAGACGATTCCCTCGAAGACCTGGGTGCGCCGGCGGCTGCCCTCGATCACCTGGAAGTGGACGCGCACG